>NZ_JADYXK010000014.1:0-105407 GCF_015864275.1 Pseudoalteromonas sp. NZS11_1 | reverse complement strand
GATTACATCAAGGTCAGAAGTAATAATCTTCACTAAAAGACCGTATATATGACAGCAAACCTGTCCCTGCTATCGTTGAATGACACCTTGCAATACTGGAGGAGACCATATATGAACTCTAGATAATAAATCTATCTCAAGTAGCGTTCAGGTTAATTAATAGATAGCCTAGTTAAACTGGGTTATCTATGTCTATAAATGTCACATCAAAGCCATGCTCTTGAGCAAGTAACTCACCCAGAGCTTTTACACCATAGCGCTCTGTTGCATGATGCCCTGCGGCAAAAAAATCAATGTTTTGCTCACGAGAACTATGAATTGTTTGCTCCGATGCCTCACCCGTTAAATAAGCATCAATGCCTTGCTCTGCAGCTAAATCAATATACCCTTGCCCACCACCAGTACACAGTGCAATGGTTTCAATTTTAGCTGAACGTACTAAACTTGTGAGTGGGGTTCGATTTAGCACTTTTGCAATTTTATCGGCAAAATCTTCACCACTTAATGGTGTTTTTAAACGCCCTTTCATTGCTACGCTATTTGAAGTTGGCTCTAGCCCTGTTTCAATTTCAATATCCAATAACTTTGCTAGTTGCGCGTTATTGCCAACTGCTGGATGAATATCGAGTGGTAAGTGATAGCCAAATAAATTAATATCGTGTGCTAATAACGCACCTATACGACGCTTTTTCATTCCCGTTATTGGTTGGGATTCCCCTTTCCAAAAAAATCCATGGTGAACTAAAATAGCATCTGCTTGTTGCTCAATGGCAGCATCTATTAATGCTTGACTTGCGGTTACACCCGTCACAATTTTTTTAATTTCGTTTTTACCTTCAACTTGTAAGCCATTTGGGCAAAAATCTTTAATTAATTGAGGTTTTAAAATGTCATTTAGGAGTTGGTTAAATTCTCTACGTTGCATATAACTTACCTTACTTAGCACTGAATTTTGTGCAAATTTTGGCGTTTATAGCTCTAAAATGGAAGGAAAATCGCAAAAAATTGAAAAACTGTTTTAAAATAGGTATAAATACCTCTTCTTTATCTGTGTTCACAACGTATAGGGTCTCTGATGAGCAAACTAGACAAAACAGAAGTGTTATCTGCCTTTGAAGCAGCGTACGAAACTGCCAATGGTAAAAAACCTGAAATCACAACTAAACCTGGTTGGTACAGCATTGATGGCGGTAAAAATTTACGCCTAGCTGACGTAGCAGAGCTTACTAAAAAGTTAAACTCTGGTAAAACAACTAAAACGAAAAAACCAAAAGCAGCTGCGCCTGTTAAAGCACAGAAAAAAGCGCCATTCACTGTTGTTACCGAAAACGAAGAAGGTTACACAGCGGAAGAACTTTGGATTGTAATTTTAGCTCGTAAAGATCATGACTGTCGCTTACCGCGCGGTGTTGTTTAATCAACATTTATGATTTTTAAAAGAAACCGCGTTAAGCGGTTTTTTTATGTGCGTTATTTGCTAAAAAATATCTAAAAATTATATTAATTATCGTCTTCCAACCTTAATTGCACCATTTAATCAAAAAAATAGAGCCTTATAAGTTGAGTAAGACTAAAAAAAGCGGCTATGTAGCCGCTTTCAAAAGATCAAAATAAATTATAACTTTTCGAAGTAAAGTGGTTCGCGCTCTTTTTTACCCACTTCACTCATTGTCTCTGCATTGAATAATCGACCATTGATCATGGTGTAATCTACTTTATCCGAATCTCGAATATTTTTAAGCGGATCGCCATCTATAACCATTAAATCTGCCAGTTTGCCCACTTCAAGCGAGCCTACGTTTTTATCAAGCCCTAAATACTTAGCCGGATCAATTGTCGATGCACGTATAGCCTCAAGCGGTGTCATTCCGCCTTGTGCAAACATCCACATCTCCCAGTGTGCACCTAAGCCTTCACGCTGACCGTGAGCACCTAAGTTAACTAATACACCTAGGTCTTGTAGCTCAGCAGCAACGCGTGCGTTATTAAAGTGATTATAGTGATGATCGGGCGCTTTAATGCGGCGCATAGAGCGTGGTAATAATTGATTTTTTGGCACAAATTTACTTAAACGCGGGTGATTCCACACATCAGTTTTATCGTACCAGTAGTTCTCACCCCAAATGCCACCATAAGCCACTACAAGCGTAGGTGTGTAACCTACATCACTTTGCGACCATAACTGCTTTATATCGTCGTATATATGCTCTACAGGGATTGAATGCTCAATACCTGTGTGTCCATCTACAATCATACTTAAGTTATGTTGTAATAATGAGCCGCCTTCTGGTACTACCATCATTTCAAGTTCACGACCTGCTTCAATAACTTGTTGGCGCTGCTCTCGGCGTGGCTGGTTATACGACTTAACACTAAATGCACCTACTTTTTTAAGGCGCTCTAAATGAAATTTAGCATCGTCTAACGAGTCAATATGCGAAGTATAACCTGGCATATTTGCGCCATATAAAATAGTACCGGTTGAGAAAATACGCGGGCCAACAATCATGCCTGCTTTTTGCATTTCGCTTGCGGTAAATATTTCTGAGGTATCGTTTGATGGATCGTGAATTGTAGTTACACCCAGCGCTAAACCTGCAAAGTTTTTCCAGTTTTGCTGAGGTATAATTTCGTCACTTGCTTGCGAGCCATGTGCATGAGCATCAACAATACCAGGCATAATAGTTTTACCTGTTACATCAATAACCTCAGCACCTTTAGGAATGCTTATATCGCTGGCTGTACCAATTGCTTTAATATGCTTGCCATCAGTGATAATTACACCATTTTCAATAACCTTTTCGCCGTCCATAGTTATAATTTTTGCACCAGTGAGCGCAATCATACCTTTAGGCTCTGCCATTTTTTTACTGAAACCGATATTATCGCCACTTTTCACTTTAAAGTCGGCATCTTCGGCTTTGTTAATGGCAAACATCCCCTCAAGGCTTGCATGATAAAGCTCAGGCCCTAATGTCCAATAAAGTTTGTTGCTCTTAGCACTCCAGCTAATGTTTTCACCAGCACGTACCGATAACTGCTCTATTGGAAATTGACTGTCTTTAGGCCCAATATTAATTGTTTTACCACTTTGAACAAACGGCGTTACAAATACTTTAAATCGCTCAGCAAAAGCCAGATATTGCCCATCTGGTGATACTCTAAATTCAGTCGCATGCTCTGACTCGTATAGTTTGCGAACTTTTTTACTTTCAAGCTCAACTACACTAAGCGTTGGTTTTGGCCAAGGACTCATTATAAAAACGCGATCGTTTGCATCTCCAAATTGTGGTTGATAACCACTTTTTGAAATAAGCTCACTTTTACCGCCTTTTGCGCTTACGCTATAAACCCCCGGATTAAGTGACCACTTAGGGTTTAAAATACTGCCCCCCGTGGCTTTTCGATAAACAACCGTTTTCCCATCTGGACTAAACGTAGGCTCTACGTACTTGCCAGGCTCTTTAGTTATTGTATCGCCACGACCACTGCGCACAGACACAACCCTTACAGACCCTTGTTTGTTGTCATCCCATGTGGTGTAAACTATTTTTTTACCATCGCGAGAGTACTGTGGAAATAATTCGTAATGATCAGTTTGCTTTGTTAAACGCTTAATTTTACCCGACTCTAAATCGCGTTTATAAATATGCCCAAGCGCTTCAAAAATTGCAGTTTCGCCATCGGGGCTTACTTGCACATTACGCAGCATTTTTACATCAAACTCATCAGTATCTAAGTTTTGTGTAAAGCGCACCGCTTTTTGAATTTTTTTAGTAGTTTGCACTTTAAAAGGAATGGTTTTAACGGATTTGTCTGCAACATCTAGCTTGTGAATTGTACCACCAGCCCAAAATACTAACTCTTCGTTATCGGGTGTCCATGCAATAGTTGGGTATACACCATGAATAGCCCATGTTTCTTGCATATCTCGCTCAAGCTTATCGTAAAGCTTAGTGTGCTCACCGCTAGTTAAGTCATATAAATACAAGCTAGTTTGAAAGTCATCACGCTTTATATAAGCAAGTTTTTTACCATCTGATGATGGTGTAGGCCTAATAGCACCGCCCATCGTATCGATTACAGTTTCAATTTCACCCGTTTCACGGTCGTAGCGCTTAATTTTATAAATGCCCGCTACAGAATCCTTTGAATAATGAAAGGTTTTACCGGGTGTTGCATCATGCGAAAAGTATACATAACGACCATCAGGTGAAAACATTGGCTCACCTAAATCTTTTTGATCGTTCTCGCGTTTTGTAAGCTGTACGCCCTTACCACCCGCTTTGTGATACAACCACACTTCACCTGCTCCCAATGAGCGGCTAGCTGTAAAGTGTTTACGCGCAACTAAGTAGTCGCCATCAGGACTCCATGCAGGACTATTTAGTAATCTAAAGGTTTCATCGGTAACAGCGTGTTGATTTTCACCATTTAAGTCCATTATCCAAATGTTATCGCCACCACCTTGGTCGGAGGTAAACGCAATACTTTTGCCGTTAGGACTAAAGCGTGGTTGCATTTGCCATGCAATATCAGAGGTGAGCTTTGTAGCTGTACCACCACTCATTGGCATAGTGTAAATATCGCCAAGTAAGTCAAACACCACGGTTTTACCATCAGGGCTAATATCTATATTCATCCATGTGCCCTGCTCAACGCTAATTGCAGCGTCAACAAATTGCCCCTTAGGTGAATCTACTTGCCATTTTTGTTCGTCTTTTTCAGCAGCATTTACCTGCCCTATCGCTAATGACACCGACAGCGCCAATACTGTATGAAGCATTTTTTTCATGCGTTTCTCGCTTGTTATTGTTGCAGTAAAAACTATTTCACATGATTGCAACAAAAACAAACGCAACTTGCCAGCGTTATATGATAAAGCGCGGTTTATGTAGGTTTAATGCCAAACAATAGGGTCAAATTGATAGTAATTAACTAGCATACTGTAAATTTCAGGATCGTATCGGCGAAGCTCTGCGGGTTTTTCGAGGAAGGTTTCGGTGAGTACAGCAAAAAACTCAGCTTCGTTAGTCGCACCATAGCTGTGAATAACATGCGGCATGCTATAGGCAACATGGCTTTTTAACTGGGTGAAAGCACGGCTAAATACTCGGCCCCACTCTTTGTAATCTGCTGAGCTTTTTAAAATGGGTGTGCCCGTTGTTTTACCTGTTTCTTGATCGAGTTGATGCGCAAACTCATGAAATACCAAGTTATGTCCATCGCTTGGTAAACGATTACCCTCAAGTACATCATGCCAGCTTAAAACGAGCGTGCCGCCAGGCCATGACTCGCCTAGTCTTACCGTATTATGGTAACTCACAAGTCCTGCACTATCGCGAGTTGATTGCGGAGCATAATAAGCACTTGGATATAATAAAATTTCTTTTACATTTCTATATAACGGCCACGGTTTATTAAGTACTAATACACACGCATCGGCGGCAACAATTAACTTCATTGCAGACGTTAGCCTTAAGCCATCACAACCGACAAAGCGTTTTTCGTTTAAAAACCACGTAATATGTCGCTCTAATTTTTCTCTGTCGGCGTCGGTCATTTTTTTATAGATGGGCATGCAACGCAGTAAAATATCTTTTTGCTGCGAATTTAAAGCAAAGTCTTTATATTTACTGCGCCATAATCGGTTTTGAATTGATGGCCAACGCCAGAAAATCACCACAAAAAGAATTAAAACAACAATTAACAGTCCATTTATCATGGGGATTTCCTGAGCTAAGGTATGGTATATAAATATGTCCAGCACACGTGCTTTTCAAGCATACAAGGTTATGTATTTGAATATAAAGTAATTCACATCGCATTGCTTATAGATTACTTATAGATTACTTATAGATTACTTATAGATTACTTATAGATTACTTATAAATTGTTTACTGCTTTGCACTGCCGTTACTGATGTGTTTAAAGTTAATTTTTGCAAAAGGTGTCAAATGTACCCTGCAATGTGTTTATAAATTTCGCTACGTGCAAACCATCCATTAATGAATGGTGTACATCGATAGCTAAAGGCATTGTGCCTGTGTGTTTATCAAACTGACCAAATACAAATTTAGGAATGCCTAAACTCTGCCCTTCACTAAATGCATGCGAAAACGCACTAAAATTCAGCCACGGCAAAACAGATATATGAATTAAATCTGCCTGCCCTTCTGTTTGAGCAAATGCATCAGAAAATAACGGCTGTAATTTCGCTTTTTTGCTTACGTCACTTGCATGATTTGTAAACTCTTTAAAATCGCTTGCGCTATTAAAATAACTAAAAACAAACGTATCGTTTTCAGACAACTCAACCACACTTGCGCGAACACTGTTAAGTAACCATGGTAGATTATCTATTATACGTAGCATTATTGAATCGTACTCATGGCACGCTTTTAAGGTGCAATATACATACGCTTGAAAAAAAGAAAATTGATTGGTTTTGCAATAGTCGTAAAGTGCTTGAGCATCTAAACGCACACACACATTAAAATAAGGCTGAGAAAAGTGTTTAAATAATTCAAAGTGTTGCTTTCTAGGCCAATTATCTAAATCGATAGGCTGCATGAGAGAAGTTGAGGGAGTCATAATTTGCCGCACAAAATTAAAAATAAAGTGTACCGCTGTTCAGTAATAATTGCATTAACTTACAGATAAACAAAAGGTGTGCAATTGCACACCTTTATTGCATTTTAGCTTAAATTTATAGACCGTTTTTAATGATCTCTTGCGCTAATTCGTCAGCAATTAAATGCGTTGATTTTTGCTCTTTTTCGCTACGGGCAAAGATTTCCGTTAACGTATTAAAAATACCTTCAACATGTTTATTAGACGCTGCTGCACTGTAACCTTCTGGTGCTGTTTCGTAATAAACATTAATAATACCACCAGCGTTAATTACGTAATCTGGAGCATATAAAATGCCTTTTTCACGAATAACTTCACCGTGGCGAGACTCTGCCAACTGATTATTAGCACAGCCTGCAATAATAGTTGCCTTTAAACGCGGTATCGTTAAATCGTTAACAGTTGCACCTAATGCACAAGGTGCATATACATCAACATCTAAGTCGTAAATTTCATCAATGCCAACCGCAGTTGCGCCAAACTCATTAACTACGCGATCAATAGCCACTTTGTTAATATCTGTTACAAACAACTCAGCGCCCGCATCAGCTAAATGCTTACATAAACCATAAGCAACAGCACCTAAACCTTGAACAGCCACTTTCACACCTGCAAAATTTTGATGACCACGTTGATGCTGTAGCGCTGCTTTAATTCCTAAAAACGTACCGTATGCTGTAAATGGCGATGGGTTACCACTTTTACCTTCAAGACCCAGTACGTAATTAGTTTCTTTATTCATAATAGCTACATCAGCACATGTGATGTTTACATCTTCTGCTGAGTAATAGCTGCCATTTAATCGCTCTAATTGGCGGCCAAATGCACGGAATAATTGCTCAGATTTAATTTCTTTCGCATTACCTATAATTACAGATTTACCACCACCAAATGGTAAGCGCGCAACTGCATTTTTATAAGTCATGCCTTTTGATAAACGTAGCACGTCGTAAACAGCATCTTCGTCGTTCGCATAATCCCACATTCTACATCCGCCAACAGCAGGACCTAAGTTGGTATTATGTACAGCAATAATTGCTTTTAAACCCGATTCTTCATCAGAACAAAAAACCACTTGTTCATGGTTATCAAATTCAACTCGATTAAACACAGCCACTTAAAATACTCCGAAATAGTTAACCCGTGAGAGGGTATGCGCGCTGGAAATTGACGAGACTCTATCACTTCATATTGGTGTTCGCTATACTCACAGAAGATAAAACCAATGAAAGCACAGCTTTTGTATTAAATAATCTTATTTATATCTTTATGTGAATAAAAAATTCATATTTTTGTCATTAAGCAGTTTTAAAAGCTATAAATACAATTAACGTGATGATTTACGTTTACGACAACGTAAATCAGTTGCGACATGTAAAGTTTAATATACAAGTGCGACTTGCCCGCTAAGTACCACAAAGTATGGGTTTACAACAAAAAACTAGGTTTTTGGTTAACTGGTCAGAGGTGTAACCTTGATACAAGCCTTCTCTAAAAAACAAAAAAGCGAGCACTAGGCTCGCTTGTTAAAAACATAACGTACGTTATTTTAGCTTGCTATCAAGCTCTTCAATTTTAGCTTTCCAGATTGCAGGGCCTTGTGTGTGCGCATTAGCACCTTCACTGTCTACTGCAACGGTCACTGGCATATCTTCTACTTCAAATTCGTAAATAGCTTCCATACCTAAATCTTCAAAAGCAACTACGCGTGCTTTTTTAATCGCTTTAGATACTAAGTAAGCTGCGCCGCCTACAGCCATTAAATAAACAGATTTATGCTCTTTAATAGACTCAACAGTTGCAGGGCCACGTTCAGCTTTACCAATCATGCCTACAATGCCTGTTTTTTCTAGCATCATATCGGTAAATTTATCCATGCGAGTTGCCGTTGTAGGGCCAGCAGGACCAACTGCTTCATCGCGTACCGCATCAACAGGACCAACGTAATAAATAAATTTATTATCAAAGTCTACGCCTTTTGGTAAACCTTCACCTGAATTGATCATATCTTGCAGACGTTTATGCGCTGCATCACGACCTGTTAAAATAGTGCCCGAAAGTAAAACAGTTTCACCCATTTTCCATTCTTGAACATCTTTTTTAGTCAGTGTATTTAAGTCAACACGGCGAGTGCCTTCGCCCACTTCAAATGTTACTTGTGGCCAATCTTCTAGCTTAGGTGCTTTTAAATTAGCAGGGCCAGAACCGTCAAGTGTAAAATGTACATGGCGAGTTGCCGCACAGTTAGGGATCATTACTACAGGTTTTGAAGCTGCATGCGTTGGTGCTGTTTTAATTTTAACATCAACAACCGTTGTTAAACCGCCTAAGCCTTGTGCGCCAATACCTAATTTATTAGCGCGGTCAAAGATTTCTAAACGCAGTTTTTCTTCAGTCGTTTCTGCGCCGCGTTCCATTAGTTCATGGATATCAACCGGGTCCATTAACGACTCTTTAGCCATTACTGCCGCTTTTTCAGCCGTACCACCAATACCTATTCCTAGCATGCCTGGCGGACACCAACCAGCACCCATTGTTGGTAGTGTTTTTTCTACCCATTCAGCAACATCATCTGACGGGTTTAACATAACCATTTTACTTTTGTTTTCAGAGCCGCCGCCTTTAGCCGCAACCATTACTTCTACTTTACCGCCCGCTACTAAATCAATATGCACAACCGAAGGCGTATTATCTTTCGTGTTTTTACGCGTGCCAGCAGGGTCTGCAACAATAGATGCACGTAAAGGGTTATCTGGATTCAAATATGCACGACGAGTACCTTCATCAACCATTTGTTGAACGGTTAAATCTGTTTTATCCCACTTAACATCCATACCTACTTTAACAAAACAGGTAATAATACCGGTATCTTGGCAAAGTGGACGCTTGCCTTCAGCCGACATGCGTGAGTTAATTAAAATTTGTGCAATGGCGTCTTTAGCCGCTTTACTTTGTTCTTTGTTGTAAGCTTTTTCGAGAGCTTGAACAAAATCAAGTGGGTGATAGAACGAAATATATTGCAATGCATCTTCAATGCTATCAATAAAGTCTTGCTGACAAATTGTACTCATAGTGGTTCCTTAAGTTACCGTTACGCGTTGTCGCGTAATCTAAATCAAACCGGTGACGGTGGTTTGCACTGTTTTTTACAGCTTAGTGCTGCCAAAAAATTTGACTTATGATACCCTCCCAGCCCGTTTCGAGCCAGTTCTTAAAGGGGCAGTAAATGCTAAACAATAAAAAAAATTGTATTAAATTAGGCATAACACAAAACTGCATTGACGTTTTTGCGCATTTTTCACATTTGCCTTATGCAATTCTATTAGATTCTGCAAATAGTAATCATATAAACAGCCGTTTTGATATTATTGCCATTGAGCCGCAAAGTACCCTCGAAGTAAAAAATAATAAAAGCTTTTTAAATAATATAGAAAGTAGTGATAACTGCTTTGAAATTATGAATAATGAGCTTTCGCATCTTGATAAAACAAAAGCCGGTTACGATTTACCCTTTAACGGCGGCTGGCTTGGCTACTTTTGCTACGACCTAGGCCGTACAATTGAAAACATCCCCACTCGTGCTATCGAAGACATTAACCTTCCCCAAATGGCTATTGGCCTTTACTTAGATGCCCTTATTTACGACAAGCAGCAACAAAGCTGGTTTTATGTATCGCAGCCAAACACCGATCGATTAGCGCTTTATCAGCAATATTTAAATACACACGTTAACTCCCAAGTTAATACGCAGTCCTTTGCCCTAAACAGCGACTGGCAATCAAATATGAGTAAAAAAGAATACGCTACAAAATTTGCTCAAATTGAGGAGTATTTAAAAAGTGGCGATTGTTACCAAATTAATTTAGCGCAGCGCTTTAACGCTCAGTTTGAAGGCTCCCCTTGGGCAGCTTATATTAAACTGCGTGAGGCAAATAAAGCGCCGTTTTCAAGCTTTATAAATCACCCTCAAGGGGCTATTTTATCAATTTCCCCTGAGCGCTTTATATCTGTAAATAATAACGTTGTAGAAACCAAGCCAATTAAAGGCACACTGCCGCGAAAAGCAGATGCACTAGAGGATCAACGCCAAGCGCAAATACTCGCAGCATCAGCTAAAGATCGCGCTGAAAATGTAATGATTGTTGATTTACTTCGTAACGACTTAGGCAAAGTAGCAAAACCAGGCAGCGTTCACGTCCCTTCCCTTTTTGCTATTGAAAGCTTTCCGGCAGTGCATCATTTAGTAAGCACGGTAACCTCAGAACTTGATGAAGGTAAAACAGCGGTCGATCAGCTAAAAGCGGCTTTCCCGGGTGGCTCAATCACCGGTGCGCCCAAAATTAGAGCTATGGAAATAATTGAAGAATTAGAACCGCATCGCCGCAGCATTTATTGTGGCTCAATTGGTTATTTAAGTGCGTGTGGAAATATGGATACGAGTATCACTATTCGCACCTTGGTGTGCCACAAAGCGCAAATTTACTGCTGGGCAGGCGGCGGAATAGTGGCTGATTCTAAAGTCGAATTGGAATATCAAGAAACTTACGATAAAGTAAATAAAATCCTCCCTTTATTAAAACAGTAGGTCGTTTTGAATAGTGAACACATTATGGCGCGGTTTCTGTTAAGCCCTACAGCTGCGCCAAATCAGTTAAAAGACACACGTAAAAAACGCGCTAGCGCTGTTATGCTGCCAATTATTGATATAGATAACCATGCACATATTTTACTGTGTAAACGCCCTACTTATTTACACCATCACCCTGGGGAGATTTGTTTGCCCGGAGGTAAGTTTGAAGTAAGCGACATTACCCTTCGCACCACAGCCCTTCGCGAACTAAAAGAAGAGCTAAATATTGCCCAAAGCAACGTTAATGTATTAGGCCACTTACCTGAGTATTCAACCTTAACGGGTTTTAGTATTAGCCCCTATGTAGGTTTACTCAAAAAAGACACCACCTGGGAAAATGACTATAATGAAGTACAAGCGAGCTTTTTGCTCTCTGTCACTGAGTTAAATAACGAAGCTAACTGGCAACCCTTACCTTTTCAACGATTTGGGAAAACGGTTATTTTGCAAGGTTTTAAAACACCGCATGGTTTACTATGGGGTGCGACTGCAAGCATTATAAAAAACTTTACAAAACAACTCGCCTTACCAGTTTAAATCTTCGTTATTAGTAGTTACACAATCACAATTCCACGTTATCATGCTCGACCGTTCAAAGAGCAGCTTCGTGCTGATAAAACAAAGTAGAGACACACACATTATGATCAGTGCATTTGATATGTTTAGCATTGGTATTGGCCCTTCGTCATCACACACCGTTGGCCCAATGCGCGCATCACGCTTATTTGTTAATGACCTACAAGAACAACAATTATTAGCAAATGTTACCGATATTAAAGTAGAGCTTTATGGCTCTCTTGGTCAAACAGGTGTTGGCCATGGCTCGGGGAAAGCCGTAATTCTTGGTTTAGCCGGTTACGATCCTGAAACAATTGATGCCGATTTAGTCGACGACATTTTAGCAACCATTGAAAAAGATCAGGTTATTTATCTAAACAAAACACACAAAGCTAAGTTTCCAAAACAAGGTGCTATTGTTTTCCATCGTCGTAAAACACTGCCTAAGCATTCTAATGCAATGGAAATTATCGCCTCAAACAACGGCGAAAAAGTTTACAGCAAAGTATATTACTCTATTGGCGGTGGCTTCATTGTTACCGACGAAGAGTTTGAAAACGAAAAACAGGCGGCCCTCGATATTAGAGAAGAAAATCCAGCCCCTTTCCCATTTGGTAGCGCAAAAGAACTACTAGAGATGTGTAAAGAGTCTGGGTTTAGTGTTTCTACCTTGATGATGAAAAACGAAAAAACACTGCGCACTGAAGACGAAGTAAAAGACACATTGTTCCATATTTGGAAAGTAATGATGGCTTGTATTGACCGTGGTATGCGCACCGAAGGTATTTTACCTGGCGGCTTAAAAGTAAAGCGCCGTGCGCCTAGCTTATACTTAAAACTAAATATAGAGGTCAGTAACGACCCGCTTCGTGCAATGGACTGGGTTGATTTATTTGCCCTTGCCGTAAACGAAGAAAATGCGGCAGGTGGCCGTGTAGTTACTGCACCAACTAATGGTGCTGCGGGTATTTTACCGGCTGTGCTTATGTACTATCACACATTTGTGAAAGAAGTAGACCGCGATATAGCCACGCGTTATTTATTAACCGCTGCTGCTATTGGTATTTTATATAAAAAGAATGCCTCTATATCGGGTGCCGAAGTAGGTTGCCAAGGTGAAGTCGGCGTTGCGTGCTCTATGGCTGCAGGCGCATTAACAGAAATTGTTGGTGGCAATGTTGTGCAAGTAGAAAACGCAGCAGAAATTGGTATGGAACATAATTTAGGCCTAACGTGCGACCCTGTTGGTGGCTTAGTACAAGTACCGTGTATTGAACGTAATGCAATGGGCGCTATTAAAGCAATTAACGCTTCACGTTTAGCTATACGTGGCAGTGGCGAGCAAAAGGTATCACTTGATAAAGTGATTAAAACCATGCTTGAAACTGGTAACGATATGAAAACTAAATATAAAGAAACCGCTCGCGGTGGATTGGCTGTTAATATTATCGAATGTTAATCAGCTCGCTATAAAAAGAAAAAGCCGCCTATTTTTAAAATAGGCGGCTTTTTTATTATTCGTTTAATGTAGTGACATTATTTAACGGGTAACTCTATATCTGCAAATAACTTATCTACGTCATCTTGGTTACGTAATAAGCTTGCTCGCTCCACGCGCTCTTTAGTTAAGTGCGGTGCAAAACGTTCGATAAAATCATACATATAAGTACGTAAAAAGCTGCCCTTTCTAAAACCAATCTTGGTCGTACTAGCTTCAAATAAGTGGCTTGCATCAATACACACTAAATCGGTATCGCTTACTTGATCTATCGCCATTGAAGCAACAACACCAACTCCTAAACCCAGTCGTACGTATGTTTTTATAACATCAGCATCGGTTGCGGTAAATACAATGTGTGGTTCAAGCCCGTGTGCGCTAAACGCTTTATCTAACTCTGAGCGGCCCGTAAAACCAAATACATATGTAATGAGTGGATATTGAGCAATATCAGCAACGGTTAAACTATTTGCCTTTTTAGCCAACGGATGGTCTTTAGCGACAACAATACTGCGATTCCAATGGTAGCAAGGCAGCATAACTAAATCTGAATACAAATGCAGTGCTTCTGTTGCAATAGCAAAATCGGCATCACCGCGTGCTGCAGCATCCGATATTTGCTGTGGAGTACCTTGGTGCATATGAAGCGATACCGCAGGGTATTTTTTCATAAACCCTTGAATTACGTTAGGCAAAGCATAACGAGCTTGGGTATGTGTTGTAGCAATATTTAACTTACCTTGATCAGGTAGCGTATGCTCATTAGCAACGGCTTTAATACCTTCTACTTTAGAGAGTATTTCACGAGAAATATTAATAATATCTTCGCCGGCACCGGTTACATGCGTTAAATGCTTACCACTGCGACCAAAAATTTGCACACCCAACTCATCTTCTAACATGCGTACTTGTTTAGAAATTCCTGGCTGCGAGGTAAATAAACTCTCAGCAGTCGCTGAAACATTTAATTTATGATTTTGTACTTCTACGATGTATCTGAGTTGTTGTAATTTCATGGCTGCAAATTTTAACGTTATTATTCATATTATTTATAAAGGCAATACCGCTTAAAACCAAGTGTTATTTACGTAAAATAGCACTTTAGGTCTTTAGGTGTGCAATTATCTGATTAGAGCTCAAGGCTAGCATAATAAATATGCTTCAGGTAGCGATGATTATTCAGCTTTAGTTTATAAGCCCTTAGGCTTACTGCAGTTTATAAAGAGCTCAACCTATCAATTTTTTGGTATATTTTTTAAGTTAATCGGCGCAAAGCTACCCTGTTAACGTATATTTAATGTAAGATTAAATAATTAGGTTATATATCCGAGAATTACACCATGATCGTTTCTATTATAATAGTGCTTATAGTTGCATTGATTGTGATTGCACTTTGGGTAAGTGCTGTACAACAACACAAAGAAAAACAAGAGGCAGAACGCCGTAAAGAGCTTACAAAACAAAAAGCTATAATAGAAGAAACAGAAGAGGCACTAATGAATAGTGCTAACATCCCCCTTTCTGAAAATCTAGTTCGTACATTACAGCGCCGTATTTACGAAGCCTTAAATACAATGGTTACTAACTCGCAAACATCTAAAGCACTTAAAAGCCGCTTAAGTGAAGCAAAAACGCACTTATCTAATCCAGTTCAAGATAATAGCAGTGAAGCTTTAACGCTACCGAGTAATGACAAACAACTTGTAGGCCTAATTCAAGGCATTAAAAAATTACGCTCAATTTTACGCTCTGAACACAGCAAAGGTCGTATTGATAGCCAAGTTTTTGTTCTTGAAGATAAACGTCTCGAAAAACTACAACTGCGTATTAATATTGAAAGCCAAATAAAACGGGGCCTATCTGCCCGTTCAGCCAGTATGGTTGGCTCTGCAAGACAGTACTTTGAAAAAGCGCAGGCAACACTCAGTGCAGTTACCTACTCTGATGAATACGTAACTTCAAAACGCTTGGAAGTTGAAGGTTACTTAGAAGCAATTAGTGTTGAACTGCGAGCTTCTAATGCAAGCGCACTTAAAAAGAAAACAGAAGAAGAGCAAGACGACTTAGATATACTGTTTGCTCCTAAAAAGAAATGGTAATTCTTTTATAAAAGCATTAAAAAAGCCTGCACAAATTAAAATTTGTGCAGGCTTTTTTGTGTTTTTTGTTAGCTATTAAGACAAAAATGCAAACTTGAAAACAAACAAGGCTGTTAATATCCAAACACTAATACTGACTTGATCTTGCTTACCGCACAAGACTTTAACCGCCGTATAAGATATAAAACCAAGTGCAATACCGTGCGCAATCGAAAACGTTAATGGTGTCATTAGTAATACCACAGTAACAGGAATTGCATCGGTCATATCATCCCAGTTTACAAACTTTAAATTTTGCAGCATCAGAACAGCGACATATAAAATAGCGCCTGCCGTAGCATAAGCCGGTACCATTTGTGCAAGCGGTGCAAAAAACATCATTAGTAAAAAGCAAATACCTACAACTACAGCTGTTAAGCCAGTACGTCCGCCAACAGATACACCAGCAACCGATTCTATATACGATGTAGTCGTAGACGTACCTAGCATCGCACCTGCAATTGTTGCTGAGCTGTCAGCACTTAATGCGCGCCCTAAACGAGGCATGTTACCCTTTTCATCAGCTAAACCTGCTTTTTGAGTTACCGCAACTAATGTACCCGAAGTATCAAAAAGATCGACAAACAAGAAAGCAAAAATAACACTCATCATTGATATATCAAAAGCGGCTGCAAAATCTAGCTGCATAAAAGTAGGCATTATTGATGGTGGCATAGCCATAACACCGTGATATTCAACAAGCCCCAAACTTAAAGCAATGCCAGTCACTAATAAAATACTAATAAGCACGCCACTTTTAAAATCGCGGTATAAAAGCGCTGCAATTACAAAAAAGCTTAATATAGCCAATAACGGTCCTGGAGAAGTAATGTCGCCCAACTGCACTAATGTTGCCGGGCTTGAGACAATAATGCCTGCATTTTTAAGGGCAATTAATGCTAAAAAAGCACCTATACCCGTTGCGATTGCTCGCTTGAGCACCAGAGGTATGGCATTAATAATCCACTCTCTGACTTTAAATAAGCTTAAAAACAAAAATATACAACCCGACATAAATACAGCCCCTAACGCGGCTTGCCAGGTATAACCCATTCCTAATACGACACCATACGTAAAAAAGGCATTTAGCCCCATACCAGGCGCTAATGCTAATGGATAATTAGCCCATAAACCCATTATAAAACAGCCTATCGCAGCTGCTATACATGTCGCTACAAATGCAGCCCCTTGATCCATCCCAGCCTCTGCGAGCATAGCCGGGTTTACAAATACAATGTATACCATAGTTATAAAGGTAGTTAGGCCAGCAACGCATTCGCGTTTAACTGTTGAATTATTTTCGCTCAGTTTAAATAAGGCTTCGAACATAATAAACTTGTGATAGTAAAAAGTGGCGAGATTTTAACATAAAAATTATCTTTTACAGGACATTTTACCTTGCTATATACTAAACTGTTAAAGTAGTTAAAATAATAAATGAACCAATATGCTTAAAACAACACCTTGTGAGCAAGACTTAGAGCAACAGCTAGATAATATTTTAGGTTTTGTTACTCAACCCGAAAATACCTCTGTGCCCGTTGATAATAAAAAAGATGAGCAAAGTACGTTAAATAAAGCCCTATATTATTTAAAAAATAATCAAGCTCCATTGGCTGCAAAATGGATGCGACTTGCTGCAATGGCGGGAAACCATAGAGCACAGTTTTATTTAGGTTTATTTTTTGTGAAAGGTGAAGGCGTGCCACAAAGTGTATTTCATGCTGTAGCTTGGTTAAGCTTAGCAAGTAGCCAAGGGTACGCCCCTGCCACTGCAGCGGTTACAGATATACGCAAACATATCGAAACTAAGCGATTTAAAGATGCTCAATGTTATGCGGCAAGTTTGTACGAACAAATTCACCAACTCCAGTTTTCTCATATGATCCCTCGCACGAGTGAAAACACATAAGCTAACTATGGCAGAAGTACTGTATGCAGTGTTAAAAAATACTGTATATGGTTACAAAGATAATCCTATACAGTATAAAACCCCAAAATGAAGACACTACGCAAAAATTTATTTTTAGAATACCTTCTCAAAAACAACCCTATAACAACCTGATTAATAAAGAATTATAAATTAAAAAATAAAAATAATGATCAAAAGCTGAATAACTGTACAAATAAATAGCATAAAAGGCTTGCACGAAAGCACTGTATAAACTACTGTATATGAATACTGTATAAAAACCCAGTGAGTGAACCTATGTTACAGCCTATTACCGTAAGAACAGTTAAAAGTTACCAACAAGATGAGCAAAGCGATTGCGTGAATTTGATTCAAATTGAAGATGAAATTTCAGCGACCTTTGAGCTTTTAAAAGTATTACACCAATACAATAGCTCTAATGCATGGACGTTACTAATTGCTCCAGATCATGTACCTAGCAAAGCTTTACTTGACTCATGCTCTATTGATACAAGTAAATTACTTGTTATTAGACAAAAGCACTTAGTAAATTTAGAGTATGTATTAAATTCTGCATTACATAACGGAAACTTTGCAGCGGTAATTACCTGGACCGATATAGTTAATAACCAACTACTTACGAATTTATCATTCGATTTAAGTAAAACGAATACAAAACTATACTGTTTTACTAAAAAGTCTCAAACAACAGAGATATCACTCGCCCAATAAGCTTGTTAAACTAATGTTTTAGACTTTGTATTATTATTATGACTTCACTCAATACCACATTATGTTTTTGCAGCAGTGGGCACAATTATGCCGATTGCTGCGAGCCACTTCACTTATCTGTTAAGCAAGCTGACTCTCCTGAACAACTTATGCGCTCACGATTCAGCGCTTATGTTCTTAAAAATGCAGAATATGTTTATCAAACCTACGCAAAAGAAAAACAAGCTGAAAATCCGGTTAAAGAAATCAATGATTTTGCTAACAGCTGTCGATTCATAAATCTTGATGTAATTGGGTCAAGCCATGATGACAATACTGGGACTGTAGAATTTAAAGCCCAATATTTTTATCAAAACTTATTTTGTGAGCTTCACGAAAAATCGCAGTTTATTAAAGAAAACACTCAATGGCGTTATTTAGATGGCACTATATATCCTGTTGAAGATATTAAAGTGGGCAGAAATGATGACTGCCCATGTGGTAGCAATAAAAAGTACAAAAAATGTCATAGCGTGTAATAAATAATCTTATTTAATATTTATCACCTACAAGGTGTTTTTAAGTGGCAAAGTGATTTACTAGCTAGCTAAACTTAAAAACACACTTGGTTACGACCTTGCATTTTGGACTCATACATTTTTTCATCTGCGATCTGCAAGGTGTTTTTGTTATTTACATACGGTTGTAGGGTTGCACCGCCAATACTAATAGTCACAAAGTCATATTCTGAATATCTGTGTAATATTCCTAAATCGACCACATTTTGTTTAATTTTATCAGCAACACAAATTGCACCTTCAGTGCTTGTATGCGGTAGAACAACTACAAACTCTTCGCCGCCGTAACGCGCAACAAAATCGGTTGGCCTTTGCAAACTATTAGTAATACTTTGTGCAACAAGGTTTAAAACCGTATCGCCTTGCACATGACCATAAAGATCGTTGTATTGCTTAAAGTAATCTATATCGATGAGTAATAGTGCATAGTCGACTTTTTCTCGTAAGGCGCTTCGTTCCATTTTAGAAAAATGCGCATCAAAATAACGACGATTGAATACCTTTGTTAAATCATCTAGAAATACTTTTTGATTGAGTAAGTCATGTTGCAGTTTCATCGTAATATGGGCGCGCACTCTTCTATATAAAGTTTCCGAGTTAGTTGGTTTTTTTATAAAATCTACAGCCCCAGCTTCCCAGCACTCTTCTTCTTGATTTTCAGATGAGGTTACAAAAATAACGGGGATATCTTGTGTTTCAGATATATTTTTTAATTTTAGACATGTTTCAATACCACTCATTCCTTCCATATTAATATCGAGTAGTATTATATCTGGCGGATTATGTTTACAAATTTCAATCGCATCCTCACCACAGCTCGTTGTTGTTACACTAAAATGCTCTGATAATATTTTTTTTAATACAATTAAGCTTAATAGCTGATCGTCAACGACAAGTACCTTAGAGCTCTTTAAGCTTAATTTCAATTGGTGGTCAGAGTAATTTATAGGCATGGTACAACTGTTTTGTTTTTTTAATTAAACACACCCTATATCACTACATTTTGTTATGCAAATGTTAATAAATTAAAATTCTACTTATTAGTTACTAATAAAAATGATTTATGGTGAATCTTTAATGCATAAAAACAAAAAATGAGCCACTTGGGCTCATTTTAAAACTTCGAACACTTAATTAAATTAAGTGTTATTCGTCATCATCTAAATCTAACTGTTGACGTTGAGCAGGTCGAGCTAAAATCTCTACATAGAAAGAGGTCAAACCTTGCTTTTCAATCTCGCCAATTTGGTTACTTAATTCAGCAACGTGCACAACTTGCGCATCTTCAGCTGTGTTACCAAACTTACAGTCAAATGCCCAATAGTCAGCATCTTCAGGTAGCGTTTTATTACGCTCTCTTTTCAAATATTTTTTCACTTCGTGCTTTGCAGCATCAACCATACGAGGGTATTTGATTTTCTCGTGATTTAGCGTGAATGTTTTCTTCATTACGTTCCTAATTACCTTGGTTTAATGATAATGGCATTTCATGTCATACCATTTGACGCCATTATAGCAATTGCATTTAATTTTTGGATGCTTTTTTTTCATTAAATCAATTATTAGCAAATATATAAAGCAGACCCGTTATAAAGCATATATTAACTGGTGATTATTACAATCATATATCACACCGCAATGAGCTGAAGTGGTTGATGTAATGCATCATTATTAAGGCTGTCGTAAAAAGCAGCTGCATCTATAGGGGGATTAGCTAGTTGGGTTTGTTCGCTTTTAATTCTTCTTCTGACGGCAAGCTCACAGTTATCTATTATATTAAGTGGAATATGCTTGTCATCATTTCTAATCGCAAGTGGTTCAGGGCTTAAGCATTGTCTTAACTTAATACTTGTCATACCACAGCGCTCTCCTTCTTGAGATATTAATGATGCATTAAATTGTCCAACCAACATGTTATATTCATCAGGGGCTAAAAGTTGCTTTGGACCTGCGCCAAATTGCTTTCTTAACGCCTCTTCTTCTATAACTAAATTATCTATTTCAGTTTTTGGTAAATGAAATTGACTAAAGTCGAGTGCGTCATGTGACAGCATCGCTAATAATAGTGCAAATTCGCCACGGCGATTTTCATGCACACTATTATTGAGTCTACTGTTTAACTGACTCTCTGTGATTAACAAATCATCTATTTGCATAGTCTTTAGCCGATTGTGGTAACTGATAGATATTTATCGGCTTTATTTCAATTTTCTTTAGCTTTTTTCTTTACTTAAATACGCAATTTGCTATTATCAGCGCCGTTGCATTGGAGGGGTTCCCGAGCGGCCAAAGGGATCAGACTGTAAATCTGACGGCTCAGCCTTCGCTGGTTCGAATCCAGCTCCCTCCACCACTTTTCTTACCGCTAAGTTAAGTGGGGCCAAATGCAATAAAATTAGTGTGGAGGGGTTCCCGAGCGGCCAAAGGGATCAGACTGTAAATCTGACGGCTCAGCCTTCGCTGGTTCGAATCCAGCTCCCTCCACCACTTCTCTACTATTCCTATATTCCTATATTCCTATATTCCTATATTCCTATATTCCTATATTCAGTAACATCAAAACACCCACTGTAAACTCATACCATTTTGTTTTAACCAATTAGATGATGTTTTGTAATCGGGGAAAAACGCCTCTACTCGCTGCCAAAAAGCTTTGCTATGATTTAAATACTTTAAATGGGCAAGCTCATGAACAATCACATAATCTATAGCGTGATAAGGAGCACCTATAAGATGTAAATTAAAAGTGAGTTCTCGCTTGCTATTACAACTCCCCCACTTTCGTTTATAAACACCTATTTTTAAATCATTTGGTAACTCTTCACCCATTTGAGTACAGAAATACGCTAAACGCATTTCTATGTAAGCAATAAGCTGCTCTTTTAAATAAGTCTCTAATAGCTGTCGATACTTTTGATTAGTGTTTTTAACTCGAGGAGATATTGTAATAAGTAAGTGGTCATCATACGGGGTTACTTTGGAATCTTGGCCTGAGTCCAATTTCAAATAAATAGTTTCTGAAAAAACACTTATTTTTTTAGATTCAAAGGGGTACTGCTTAGTGTCATCAATTGACGATTGTTTTTTTAATTGTTCTGCAACCCACTCTTGTTTTTCAAATAACCAAGTATCAATGTGTTTTTTTGCGACAAAATGTGGCGCATACACAGTTACCTTTTGACTATGCACTTTTATTGCGACTGTTTTGCGTCTAGTACTCTTTTTTAGTTGATATTCAAACACGACCTAAACTCTAAATATTGCATCCGTTTATATAATCCATATTACCATCAATTTTAAACTCTTAAGCATAAAGTCGCACTTAACTCCTAATCCGCTTTATTATAATAAGCTATAGATTGAGCCGTCTATTTTATTTGAATTGAAAGTCAAATCACTTTATTTACTTCAATAACAAAAAATAAATAAACTTGGTTAAAATTCGTCACTTTATAGCGCGATTAGAAATAACGGTTCATTTATTAGTAAATTAGATTAAACTTGTAAAATAAAGATTATATTTCGAGCCGTTATGCTATCAGCTTTCTTCATTACAGACCAAGATCCAAGCCTAATACTTAATGGGGTTTACGACCCTCTTCTAGTCTCAATGTCTGTATTAATAGCCATTTTTGCTGCTTTTTTTACTACTAAGCTCATTGATTTAGCAAAAGAGACTAAATTCCCTCGTTATCAACGTTTAGCAAATATAACCGCAGCAACTGTATTTTCTTCTGGTATTTGGAGTATGCACTTTATAGGTATGTTAGCTTTTTCGCTATGTACTAATATAAGCTACGATCCAACAATCACACTACTCTCTTTTCTTCCTGCTTTATTAGCATGTCAGTATGCGGTATCAATACTTGTAAATAGTGATGGAAACTTTAGAGTGCTCAGCATTTGCTCGATCTTACTAGGGGCTGGTATTGGTACAATGCATTACAGCGGTATGGCTGCAATGGAGCTTTCCCCAATGTTGCGCTATGACCCACTGACCTTTGGTCTTTCAATTTTAGTTGCCGTCGCTCTTTCGTTTATAGCGTTATATAGTCGCTTTAATCTTGAAAAATTTTTTCCAAAACTATCATACCTACAAAATAGAGCCATCAGCGCTATAATATTAGGCTTTGCTGTTGCTGCTATGCATTATATGGGCATGGCATCTACACGCTTTGTTGCAACATCTCCTCTTTTATATGACGACGCAAATGCTTCTGCTGGGCTCACTTTTGTAGCCATCGCGGTTGCAACTGCAACGATTGCCATTACAAGCGTAGTAGCGGTACTTAATGGCATGGTCAGATATAAAATGTTACTTGAAGAAAAGTCAGCCGACGAGTCTCGCTTAAACGCAATTTTAGGCACAGCCATTGATGGAATCGTGACAATAGATCACACCGGCATTATTTTGAGCTTTAATGAGTCAGCTAGCAAAATTTTTGGTTGGCATGAAAATGAAGTACAAAATCATAATATTAAAATGCTAATGGATGATGCTATCGCGATGCATCACGACAGCTATCTTTTACATGCTAAAAATGTTGATTTAGGTAAAGTAATTGGTGTTAACCGTGAAATTTTTGCTAAACACAAAAACGGCCACTTATTTCCAATTCGATTAGGCGTCGGTGAAGTTAATCAACCAGGGCAAAACCCTCTTTACGTAGGCTTTATTACAGACTTAACAGAGCAACGCGCTTTACAAAAAAGCCTTGAAGAAAAAGAGCAAAAGTATCGCTCCTTGATGGATAACATGCCAGGCGTTGCTTTTAGATGCAAATTTGATGATAACTGGACCATGCTTTTTATTAGCCCAAGTATCAACGAATTAACTGGTTATAACCCTAATGAATTTACTGAACACTGCATTGAATTTAACGATTTGATTTTAAAGTCTGATCAGCAGCCTATTGTAGATGCCGTAACAACAGCCGTAGAAGAAAAACGTCAGTATTCAATCGAATACAGGATTCGCCACAGAAACGGTAAAATATTATGGCTTTTAGATAAAGGCAGCATCGACTTTGATACCCAGGGTCAAGTAAAGTGGATTGATGGTGTTTTAGTTGATATTACAGAACGCAAAGAATATGAAGAAAAACTAGAGCAAGCTAAATTTAAAGCTGAAGAAGCAGCTCATGCAAAGCAATCTTTTATGGCTAATATGAGCCATGAAATACGCACCCCAATGAATTCTATAATAGGTTTTAGCGATCTATTAATGGACACTCCACTTGATCAGGAACAACAAAAGCATTTAGTGACCGTAAATAATGCAGCCCGTTCATTGCTTAGATTGTTAAATGAGATACTCGATTCTGCAAAATTAGAACGTGGTAAGCTCACCATTGAGCCAGTACACTTTAGTTTAAAACCAGTGATAGACAGTATTATCTCTACTTTCTGGTTAGAAGCTAAAAAGAAAGATTTAGAACTTAAACTCCATATTAAAAAATCAGTAAGTGCTACTTATTACGGCGACCCAGATCGACTCAGGCAAGTACTCACCAATCTAATTGGTAACGCTATTAAGTTCACCGAAAAAGGCTCTGTTACCGTAACCGTTGGCATAACACAAAATCAGCATCTGTTTTTTGAAGTGCAAGATACCGGTATTGGTATTGCAAAAGATCGTATTCAAGCAGTGTTTCAACCTTTCGAACAAGCCGATGGTACTACTACTCGCCGCTTTGGTGGTACAGGTCTTGGTACTACCATAAGCAAACAACTTGTAGAGCTTATGGGCGGAACAATAAACTTAGTAAGTGAACTAGGTAAAGGCACCTGCTTTTACTTTTCATTGCCGCTTACTTTAGGTGACGAAACTAAAATAGATCATTTTGATGGTCTACACACACAACTGCCTGCACTTAGGGTGTTAGTAGTTGACGATATAGAGCAAAATACAGAACTACTTTCTTTACTCCTGTCACGCGATCAGCATGCAGTTACCAAGGCATCTAACGGACTTGAAGCGATTAAAGTATTTGAAGGACAAGACTTTGATGTCATTTTAATGGATATACATATGCCATTGTGTGATGGCATAGAGGCAACACAAAAAATAAGAGCAATAGAAAATCAAAGACAAATTAAATACACGCCAATTATCGCGCTCACAGCCAGTGTATTACAACAAGATAAGCTTACGGCTAAAAAAGCAGGCATGAATGGCTTTGCAAATAAACCCGTCGATATAAATCAACTAAACCAAGAAATAGCACAAGTGCTTGGTCTTGGTATCGCAAAAGAAATGGTTATATCGCAAAGCGATCCTAAAGCACAGCATATAGATTTTGAAAAAGGGTTAGCACTTTGGGGCTCTAAGTGTAAGCAGCTTACCGAAATCACTAAATTTATTAGTGATAGCAATAAGCGGTTCGAAATATTATTCAGTGATAAATTATCAAACATAAAAGATGCTGATAGTCTCATACACACTCTTAAAGGTGTTGCTGGTAATTTGGGCCTAATAACGTTAATGAAGTTATTAACCGATTTAGAGCAAAAACAAAGTGACGCTAAAATTATTAGTACTTTAGACGATATAAAAAACGAGCTACTTGTCATCTCACAATTGCTATCATCTAATACTTGCGATAAGCCAAGTATTAAGCCTGAAGATAATAGTTCTGACACGCTATCAATTGATGAAATTAAGTCACTGTGTAAGACGCTTTATCAAGATGCACAAAATGCAGAATTAAATGATGAGCTACTAGCAAAACTGCAACGCGGCATACCTTCAATCTATAAAAATGAAGTTGATGCTATAGCCGAGGCCTTTGATGAATTTGATTTTGATAAAGCACACGTAATACTAGAAACCTTACTTGAAAAACTAACAAACAATGAGTATTAATTAATGGATTTTACAACAGATAGGCCACGAGTATTAATTGTTGACGATGAGCCTGCAAATCTAAAAGTAATGCGCGAAGTGTTAGGTAATCAATATCGTATGTCGTTTGCTAAATCGGGTGATGCCGCATTGGCACTACTTGAAAAAGAACTACCAAAGCTAATCTTGCTCGACATAATGATGCCAGATATGAATGGTTTTGAAGTATGTCAAATAGTTAAAGGCAACCCTAAAACATCACACATCCCAATTATTTTTGTAACTGCACTTGGTGATGAAAGCGATGAATTTAAAGGTTTTGAACTTGGTGCCGTAGATTATATTACTAAGCCAATAAGCCCTGCTATTGTAAGAGCTAGAGTTAAAACTCACTTATCGCTAGTGCAAGCTGAGCAATTAAAACAAGCACATGTAGATTTAGTACAACGCCTAGGCCGTGCTGCTGAATATAAAGATACTGACACTGGCGAACATATAGTGCGTATGAGCCAATACAGCAAAGTATTAGCATTAGCGCTAGGTATGGATGAGCAAAGTGCAGAGCTTTTACGCCAAGCCGCCCCAATGCACGATGTTGGGAAAATAGGTATCCCTGATGCTATCTTACTCAAGCCAGGAAAGTTAACTTTTGAAGAGTTTGAGCATATGAAGAAACACGCCATAATTGGTGCACAAATATTAGCAAATTCTTCATCGCCATTATTACAACTCGCTCATAAACTTGCTATTGAACACCACGAAAAATGGGATGGTTCAGGCTATCCTAACGGGATCAAAGGCGAAGAAATATCAATTGAAGGTAGAATTGTTGCCGTTGCTGACGTTTTTGATGCTCTGACTTCAAAACGCCCTTATAAAGAGGCATGGAGTGTAGAGAAAACAGTTTTACATATGCAAGAGCAAGCAGGAGCTCATTTTGATCCCGCTCTAATCGAACTATTTGTGAAAAAATTAGACGATATTCTTGCTATAAAAAATTCAAATCAAGAAAGCTAATTCTTTTTAGCGCTGTGAGAGCCAAGCTCAACATTTGGGTAGTAAGACTTTATATAACCATAGTCATGTGACGTAATTTCATGGCTATTGCTACTCTCATCTTTAAAGTACATAGAAAACGTTACACCATGATCTGCTAAAACTACTTTTATATTTAAACCCTCAAGATGATTACGCCATTGAATAAATTGATCCCCTGAGGCCAAAAATGCAATCCCTTTACTACGCCCCTCACCTTCAAAAAGTGCTAAACGAGTTGTTGAACTAGTATCTTCAAGTGTTAAAGGGCCGCGTCCGTCCTCATCCCAAAAGGCAAGCTCGGGTACTACACTAAAACCTAAAACACGCTCATACCACTTAACGGCATCAACCAAGTTATCAACATTTAAATGGCAATGATCAATCCCAGATAATTTAGGTATGCTTGTATTATTCACGTTGCTCACCTATTTCTGACTTTAATTGCTCTAAAAATTCATGCATGTAGGTTGTACGTCTATTCGCTTCTGCTTTAGCAGATGGCGTATTCATGCTATCGGCAATATGTAATAACTTTATAAAAAAGTGATCAAGCGTGTATGTTTTATCATCAGCCTCGCGTTCAACACAAAAAGGGTCTTCTGGGTTATACAATAACCGAGAAATTGATCCGCCTACTTTCATGCAGCGACTCACTCCAATAGCGCCCAATGCATCCATTCTGTCAGCATCTTGTACTATTTGCGCTTCAACTGTTTTAATTTTTATATTTGCGCTGAAGCTATGAGCGGCAATGGCATGATGAATCTCATCAAAAAGTGACTCGTCATAATTAATAGATTTTATAAATTCCAATGCCTTATCGGCTGCCATAGTAGAGGCTTTTGCACGATCAGGATGATTTTTAGCCACCGCCACACAGTCATGCATCCACGCTGCAGGTAATACAACTGACATGTTTGCCTGCTCCGCATTACATAGCTGTATTGCAACGCGCACCACTCGTTCTATATGGGTAATATCGTGAGCTACATCGGCATGCACTAAAGAGGCTATAAACTCTCTACATTGTGAATTGAGTATTTTTAAATCGGGGCTTAAAACGGCGTCAGGCACTATTAGGTTCCAAAAGCTAATGAATCGATAAATTATCCGTACTTTACCGTGCTTTATGCCCACCTTGCAAAACATTCATTGTATGTTGCTCCTTGCTTGACTAAAATACAGCGCTTATTTATTACTACTGAGAAGCCTTATGTCATCTGCCGTTTACCTACAAGCTGGTCGCGATAAATCATTAAAAAGAAAACACCCTTGGTTATTTTCAAAAGCCATCAAAAAAATTAAAGGTAAACCTGGATTAGGCGACACAGTAACGATTCACGATAGCGAAGGTAAGTTTTTAGCAACTGCTGCTTACAGCCCTCACTCACAAATTCGCGCACGTGTTTGGAGCTTTGACGAAAAAGAAGTCATCGATCAAAACTTTTTTGAACGCCGTTTACGCCGCTCATTAGAAGCACGTAGCCAAGTAATAGAAGAAGGCGGGCTCACAGGCTTTAGATTATGTGCTGCGGAGTCTGATTACTTACCAGGCGTTACAATCGATAAGTTTGATAACGTGTTAGTGTGTCAGCTACTAAGTGCGGGTGCCGAGCGTCATAAAGGCGAGATTGTTGGCGCGTTGATGTCTATTTTCCCAGGCTCTAGCATATACGAGCGCTCAGACGTAGAAGTACGCACTAAAGAAGGCTTAGAGCCAATAAAAGGCGCTCTTTGGGGTAATGAACCAACACAGCCGGTACTTATTGAGGAAAACGGTTTTAAAATTGAAGTCGATATAATTGATGGACATAAAACGGGCTTTTATTTAGATCAACGCGATAGCCGCGCCGCACTTGAGCGTTTTTCAAAGGATAAAACGGTACTTAACTGTTTTAGTTATACAGGTACATTTTCGTTGTACGCCCTGCGTGGTGGATGTGAGCATGTAACTAACGTAGACGTATCTCAACCCGCTTTAGATACAGCAAAACGTAATGTTGAGCATAATAACTTAGATTTAAATAAAGTAAGTTTTGTTAAGCAGGATGTATTTAAGTTACTACGCCAATACCGCGACGAAGGCAGACAGTTTGATACCATCGTAATGGACCCACCAAAGTTTGCTGATAATAAAGCGCAGCTAACCGGTGCGTGTCGTGGTTATAAAGATATCAATATGATTGCCATGCAAATACTAAAACCAGGTGGAACATTACTAACGTTCTCATGCTCTGGTTTAATGGAACAAAACTTATTTCAAAAAGTAGTAGCCGATGCAGCACTTGATGCAGGTAAAGACCTACTTATAATGGAGCGATTAAACCAGGCAGCTGATCACCCAATTGCTGGCAGCTACCCTGAAGGCTTTTATTTAAAAGGCTTAATCTGTAAGGTTTTTTAATATCTACTATTGAGTTTAACTGGATTCAAGTTAGTTAAACTGAATGATTTCAAGACCTGCTGTTACCGTGCCATCATCTTCTTTGCTGGCACGTATTACTTTTGCTGTTGCATTTAAAGGCGCAATACTTGGGTGAGTCGAATCAATGTTCACCGTCAGTAATGTATTAGGTTCAAGTAATTCATCTAAATGAATTGATAAACCTGTTGCACTTAAATCCACGCACTCTGCGGCAAAACTTAAACCCGCTATGGGTTCTATCGTTGTTAAATTTGCAGGTGTATTGATCTGCATGCGTCTAAAATTTCGCTTATCATCAGTAAACATACGTTACCTCTAAAAAACCGTGTTAATTTCTTCCAACAAAGCACCCACTGAAAATGGCTTTACAACATATGCGTTACAACCAGCGTCAAACCCTGCTTGTTTTTCAGATGGAGACTCTAGGCCCGATACCATAACAACAGGAATATTTTTTGTTTCAGGTGTGTGTTTTAGCATTCGGCATGTATCATAACCATCAAGACCAGGCATACAAACATCAAGCAAAATTATATCTGGCGGACTCGCAATTGCCGATGCAAGACAGCTTTGCCCTGAATCTGCATAACTAACATCAAATTTCGACGCGAGTGCTGCTTTGAGCATTTCAAAATTAAAATACTCGTCGTCTACCACTAAAAGTCGCTTTGTTTTATGTTCAATCGATGAGGACATAACTATGTCACTTCCTTTTCAAAACAAAAATAAATCCTCCTATTAAGGTACTAAGCTTAATAGAAAATGCAAGTTTTATTCTATCTCTTTTATCGCATTAAGTACTCGCTTAGCCGAAATTGGGTAAGGAGTTCCAAGCGTTTGAGCAAATAGCGACACTCTAAGCTCTTGTTGCATCCAAAAAATAGCGGTTACTTCTTGTGGAATAGGCAAGCCTTTAGGCGTTTTATTAACTACTTTTTTGTACTCTTGAGCAACTTTATCCAACTCTAGTACGCATAACCTATCACGATTTGGATCCACAGGCAGCTTCTCTAAACGTTTTTGAATCGCTTTTAAATAACGAATTAAATCCGTTATTTTATCTGCGCCATGCGCGCTCACAAAACCTTTAAATATAAGTGACTCAAGCTGTGATTTTATATCGCCATGCGCAGTTATCATGGTTAAATCAACGCGCCCTTTCATTTTTTTATGCAGTGCGTGCGCAATACTTAATACTTGCTCAACTTGCGTTGCAATCGATACAACGGCATCACCGAGCTCACCTCGTATTTGCTCTTTTACTGTTTCAAATACTTTTTCATCGCGTATATCGCCGTGTTTCACTAATAAGCTATCAACACCTGCGGCGATACAGTCATCAATTAAATCAGCTATTTTACCAAATGGGTTAAAGTACAAACCCAGCTTTGCCTTATTCGGTAAGTTTTGTTGTAAGTACTTAATTGGCGACGGCACATTTAACAATACTAAACGGCGCAAACCTTGTTGATGCGCTTGCTGCGCTTTTGCTTCACTATCAAAAAGCTCCACTGCAGCGGCTGATTTTTTATCCACCAGCGCAGGGTATGCTTTTATTTCGTATTGACCTTGTTTTTTAACATATGACGCTGGCAGCTCACCAAAGTCCCATTGTGTTAGGTCTGATTTTTCAATGCCTTTATCGGCTACTTTAGACAGTGTTTCGGTTACTTCACCTTGCAGCTCTGCTTTAAGTTTGGCTAAATCAAGTCCACGAGCAAGTAACTTATCGTGTTCATCACGTACTTCAAACTGTAATCGTAAATGCGGTGCAAGCGCGGTTAAATCCCACGCCTCCATATCAACTCTCACACCTGTCATTCTTAATAAACGTGTAGCTAAAGCATCAATTAAGCTACCTTGCATTGGCTCAATAGCTGCAAGTACTGCATCTGCGTAATTTGGTGCTGGCACAAAATTACGGCGAAGCGATTTAGGTAATGACTTTATAAGCCCACTTATTAGCTCATGTCTAAATGCAGGTATATGCCAGTCAAAACCACTCTCTTGTACTTGATTTAAAAGTGCTACCGGTATTTGTACCGCAACGCCATCAACTGCTTGGCCTGGGTCAAAATGATAAGCAAGCGGCAGTATAATATTGTCTTGCTGCCATGTGTCAGGGTAGTCAAACTCAGTGATATTACTTGCACCATGCTGCATTAGCTCTTCACGAGTCATGTGTAGGTAATGCTTATTTTGTTGTTTTTGTGTTTTATACCATTTTAAAAATGCAGCGCGGTTATTAATTTCTTTGGGTATTTTTTTATCGTAAAACTCAAATAACGTTTGCTCATCAACTAAAATATCACGACGACGCGACTTATTTTCCAGAACTTGAATATCTTCAATAAGCTCACTGTTAAATGCTAAAAAGCCCTCGTTTAAGCCCAGCTCTTGCTCAACTAATGCAGTGCGCACAAAAAGCTCTCGGCTCACTTTAGGGTCTATGTTGCTATAAACACAGCGGCGTTTATTTACGACAAGTAAGCCGTACAAAGTTTGCTGCTCAAACGCGATTACCGCACCTGGTTTTTTCTCCCAGTGTGGCTCTGTATAGCTACGTTTTACTAAATGCTGCGCTAATGGTTCTACCCAGTTAATGTCTATTTTTGCATTTGTGCGGGCATATAATTTACTGGTTTCTACCAGCTCCGCTGACATGATCCATTTAGGGCTCTTTTTAAATAAACCTGAACCCGGAAAAATATGAAACTGACTATTACGTGCACCTTTGTATATTTGCTTCTCATCTTTAAAGCCAATATGGCTCAGCATTCCGCTTAATAACGCTTTATGAACAAGTTCGCCATCAGCAGCTTGGCTGGTTGCTTTCATGCCCATTTCGTTACACACAGTACTTATTTGATAAACAATATCTTGCCACTCACGCAGGCGCATATAGGCTAGGAAATCTTTTTGACACAGCTTTCTAAACTGGCCGTTAGTCAGCTCGCTTTGTTGCTCTTCTAGGTAATTCCATAAGTTCAAAAAAGCGATAAAGTCTGAATCTGGGTCGTCAAAGCGACCGTGTTTTTCATTGGCTGCAGCACGTTTTTCTTGCGGGCGTTCGCGTGGATCTTGAATCGACAACGCCGCCACAATAACAATCACTTCACGCAATGCGCCAAGTTTGTGAGCTGTGAGCACCATTTTAGCTAAACGAGGGTCTACCGGTAATCGGCTGAGTTCTCTACCTGAAGCGGTTAAACTCGTTTTACTATCACGTTTGTCTGGTTTTACTGCTTGTAGTTCTTCTAATAACGATAAACCATCACTTATATTACGGCTATCTGGCGCTTGCACAAACGGAAATTGCGCCATATCACCAAGCCCGAGTGCCAACATTTGCAAAATAACTGAGGCAAGATTAGTACGCAGTATTTCAGGGTCGGTAAACTCTGGGCGCGATAAAAAATCATCCTCAGAGTACAAGCGAATACAAATACCCGCTTCAACACGTCCACAACGACCCATACGCTGATTAGCACTTGCTTGCGATATAGGTTCTATTGGCAGGCGCTGAACTTTTGTACGATAACTGTAGCGGCTTATACGCGCAGTACCTGGATCTATGACATAACGAATACCAGGCACGGTTAGTGACGTTTCGGCTACGTTGGTCGATAAAATAATATGACGACGAGAATGTGGCGCAAATATACGGTTTTGCTCTGCGTTAGATAAGCGCGAGTAAAGTGGTAATACATCAGTGTGTTTTAAATTACGCTTGCTAAGTGCATCAGCGGTATCGCGTATTTCACGCTCACCGTTTAAAAATATCAGTATGTCGCCAGGACCTTCCGCGCACAGTTCGTCAACAGCATCAAAAATACCTTGTAGCTGATCGCCCTCGGCTTCCATATCTTCTTTATTAATATCGGCCGTTGGGTTGTAACGCACATCAACAGGGAAAGTACGACCCGATACTTCTATAATGGGCGCATCATCAAAATGCTTTGAAAAGCGCTCAGGATCGATGGTTGCAGACGTAATTATTATTTTTAAATCGGGACGTTTTGGAAGTAGGTTTTTTAAGTAACCTAAAATAAAGTCGATGTTTAAGCTACGCTCGTGCGCTTCATCTATAATTATGGTGTCGTATTGGTTTAAAAATCGATCTTGCTGAATTTCTGCCAGTAAAATACCGTCAGTCATGAGTTTAACGTACGTATTATTAGAAACCTGATCGCTAAAACGAATTTTAAAACCGACTTGCTGACCAAGTTCGCACTTCATTTCTTCAGCAATACGGTTAGCCACCGTTCGCGCTGCTAATCGGCGTGGTTGAGTATGGCCTATTAAGCCATCAACACCACGGCCAAGCTCTAAACACATTTTAGGTATTTGAGTTGTTTTACCTGAGCCCGTCTCACCTGCAATAATAACCACTTGGTTATTTGCAATGGCGTCTTTAATTGTTTCCTTTTTTTGACTTACTGGCAATTGCTCAGGGTAAGTCACTTTAGGAAGGCCCGCTAAGCGTTTATCACGTAATTCTTGGCTACGGGTTATATCAGCCGCTATTTTTTCAAGCGCGTTGGCATGCTTGTTTTCATCCGTTATTTTTTTTACGCCATGTAAGCGTTTTTTGAAAATGAATTGATCTTTTTTCAAGCACGTTTTTAGCTCGCCAAACAACTGACCTAGGTTTACCACCCGCATACCTTATAAAATTAGTTAAAGAGCCATAATTGTATCAAATTAAACGGCCGGGGTTAATCCTACAAAATGCATAACACGGGGTTGTTTGTTATATAAACGCTGCGATTCACCTAAACTGCGAATAATAAATCTATCTCAAGCAGTTATTTTCAGCGCTAACTGCACTGAAAATAACTGGCTAGCAATAAATGAATTAAAATATCATTGTGGTTCAATACTTTAGTAAATCCCTTAACCAGAGTTGGGGTTAATTAAATTGCTTTGGCTTATTCGTCGTTAAAAATGCCCACGTAGGTCGCTTGCGTATTCGATTTACTTGCCCGATACATGCCAGAGGTATTAAACGGCAAGCTAATATTCCCCTTAGTATCAATAATAATAACGCCGCCAGTGCCACCAATTGGCTTAAGCACACCGTTTATAACTTCATCTCCAGCTTCAGCTATGGTTTTACCTTGATACTTAACGCGCGCACATATATCGCTCGCTACGTTATAGCGAATAAAATATTCACCGTGCCCTGTTGCCGATACTGCGCACGATTCGTTTTCAGCAAATGTCCCAGCACCAATTACCGGCGCGTCACCTACACGGCCATAACGTTTTGCCGTCATACCTCCTGTGGATGTACCTGCCGCTAAATTACCGTTTTTATCAAGCGCCACTGCGCCAACCGTGCCCATTTTGTAAGAGTTAGGCAATGCTTTGTGCGCAGCTTGGTACTTTTTACTGGTTGCTTTGGCTTTATCTAATTTTTGTTTTGCTTTTAAAAGCGCTTTGTAACGAGGCTCGGTATCAAATAAGTTATTTTCGACAAGTTCAACACCTTGCTCTTTAGCAAACTCCTCAGCGCCTTGCCCACTAAGCATTACGTGTACAGAGTTATCCATGACCAAACGCGCTAATTTAATCGGGCTCTCAATATGCTTTACACCCGCAACTGCGCCTGCTTCACGGTTTCGACCATCCATTATGGATGCATCAAGCTCATGCCCGCCATCGTAAGTGTATACCGCTCCACGCCCTGCATTAAAATAAGGCGATTGCTCTAATACTGTAATTGCCGCAGTTACCGCATCTAAACTTTCACCGCCTTGGTGCAATACTTTATAACCTGTCTCTACCGCCTCTGTTAATTTAGCACGGTACTGCTTTTCTTGAGCGGGTGTAAAGCGTGCTTTTTCTATTGTCCCTGCCCCACCATGAATCGCAATGGCAAAAGGAGTCTCTGCAGCGAATACGCTATTACTTAAAGCAAAAAGGCTGCTCGCAAAAATTGCTAATAAGGGTGTTTTCATAATGAGTTCTTTTATGGGAAAGTTATAAACTAATGTGAATGGTTGCGGGCTTAATTTCAACTAAAGTGAGTTTAATGGCATAAAAAAAGCGCCTTAAGGCGCTTTTTAAAATTTTACGTGTTTGTAATACCAATTTTATTAAAAACATGATCATTCTAGCGTATTAAATAGCTCACTAACTACGTTGAAAATTATTTATATAGAACAACTATGTATCATAATTTTAGCCTTGTTATTGAGCCATTTTCTTATCGCTATAATAGATCACTAATTTAATGCAATTGGTATAATTAAGCTTGTTTAGCTTTTAAACGCGCTAAACGTGCTACTTGATGAGTAGACGTTAAGAAAGAATAAATTGGTGCTAAGTAACCACGTTTACGAAGCTCTAAGAAATCAGCATCGCTTAACTCGTTTAGCTTTTTCTCATCGATAAGGTAAATACCGTTGATGTCTTTTTTCTCGCCTTTAATGTCTACTGTAAGCGTTTGCGCAATTAGTAGCTCTTTATCAGCAAGGAATTTAGTGAACGCTTCAGTTACTTGAGAAAACTCAATGAAAGATACAAGCGCTTCTTTACGACGTTTTAGGTAATCTGTTTCTTCGCCGTTTTCAAATAATGCATTACCTTCGTCTTCACCAACAAGCGCACTTGCTTCGTCAATTACGATACCGTATTGATCTTGATCTGGGTGTTTAACTAAGCCCAGTGGGTAACGAGTAGATGCCATAGGTGCAAATGCTGCAGTCCATTTGCCATCTTCTACAAAAAGGTTTTCGCCTGGCTCTAAGCCAAACATAGCAACAGCTTGAAAAGTGCCGCTTTCGTTGTTTTTAACGAATGACATTGGAAACTCGTTTGCTACGCGTGCAAACTCATGTGCAACTACTGGCACTAAATGTTGAGTTTTCATGAATTCTACATTGATGCCGTTTTGAATTTTAGTGTTGGCATGTTTTTCGTTGTGTAAAGGCTGTACTTGTTGCTCCGCCATGTTACTGCTCCGTTTATTTTAATTTATATGTTTCATTGTTAATACCTTTAGGCTAATGCTTTTGAGCTAAAAAAGGAAGGGAAACTTTTATGACAACGACCATGAAAAAATAAAATTTAACTAAATCTGAACGTTGCTAAAAAACATACAGCTCAAACTCATAAATTTTGTTCAAAAACAACACACTTCGTGGTTGATTTTAATACAAACCAAAGTTATTCATTAACATTGGTTAACAGTTCAGGACTGTTTTTTTGCAGTGTTTAGGCTTAAATTTGAGCAAATAAAAAAGGCCGCTTATATAAGCGGCCTTTAAAAGTTAAATTAGCACCTAAATTAAGGCGCCCAATATACTTCAATATTTATACTTGGGTGATTAAGCACTGCGCGAAGTGGCATGTCATTAACATCGCCGCCCGCTTTTGCTTGCTTATAAACAGCGAGTTTTTCTTCACCGCTAATTAAAAGCTTAACCACTTTAGATTGCGCAATGGCATTTAACGTAAGCGTCATTCGCTCAGTAATACTACCCGTCACATCACTTTGTATCGCATTAATTGCACATACTGTTTGCTCAGTTGTTAAACCGTGCTCTAAACCTTCTGCATTTGGGAATAACGACGCTGTATGACCATCTGGGCCCATGCCTAGAATAGTTACATCGTATGGCGCTTTTAAAGCACTGTAAGCGGCTTCACACACTTCACTGCCTTGCTGCGCGGTTGCAGCATCGTTTTTCATGGTTATAAAGTTTGCAGCACTGCCAAAATTTTGTAATAACGTGCTTTTAATAAATGCTTCGTTACTTTTTTCATGGCTTGGGTCTACCCAGCGTTCATCAACCATAGCAACATCAACATGTTGCCAATCTAAATCAAGCGTTGATAAATGCTTATAAGCGGGCGCAGGAGACGAGCCACCCGACACCATTAATACAGCACGGCCATCGTTTTTAATACCATCACGTAGTGATTGCTCAAGCGTTGCAGAAAGCTCAGCTGTTAACGCGTCTTTATCGTCAAAAAATTTTTCAACTAGTGTTGCCATGCTTATACCTTATCGCCTGTGTTAAACCACACGTGGCTTTTTTCTGCCAATAATTCATCAGCATCCTCAGGACCCCAGCTACCAGCACGATAAAGCGCAGGCTTGCCTTTGTCTTGCCAACGGTCAATGATTGGATCAATCCATTTCCACGCTTGACGAACTTCATCACGGTGAATAAATAATGATGGGTTATTTGCAGCGGCATCAAGCATTAAACGCTTGTACGCATCTGAGTGAAAACCATTGCTGTAAGCTTGTGAAAGCTCAATATTCATTGTCACTGGCTCAAGTTGCATTTGAAGGTTATCAAGACGCTTAGACATAAGCGTTAGTTGAATTGTTTCCTCTGGTTGCAAACGAATAACAAGACGATTTGGCTCGATATTACCCACGTTATCTTCGTAGATATTGTGAGATACTTTTTTGTATTCAACCACAATTTCTGCACAGCGCTTAGCCATACGTTTACCCGTACGAAGGTAAAATGGAACACCCGCCCAGCGCCAGTTATCAATATGTGCACGAATAGCTACAAACGTTTCTGTTTTACTAGAACCTTCATTTAGCTCTTCTAAGTAACCCGGTACAATTTTACCGTTTAAGTCACCTGGTACGTATTGACCACGAACAATATTTTCATCAACATCACCACCTACTAGTGGGCGAAGTGCTTCTAATACTTTTAATTTTTCGTTACGAATACTGTTAGCGTTAAGTTTATTAGGCGACTCCATTGCAACTAAACAAAGTAGTTGTAATAAATGGTTTTGAACCATGTCACGAAGTGCACCGGCTTTATCGTAAAAACCAGCACGGCTTTCAAGACCAACAGTTTCTGATAAGCTAATTTGGATGTTATCAATAGATTTAGCATCCCACATATTTTCAAACAATGAGTTTGAAAAACGTAGCGCCATTAAGTTTTGTACTGTTTCTTTACCTAAGTAATGGTCAATACGGAAAATTTGCTCTTCATTAAAAAATTCCGCAATTTTTCCATTAATTGCTTCAGCAGAATCACCGCAATAACCAATAGGCTTTTCAACAACAACGCGTGATGTAGGTGTAATTAAACCTTTAGTCGATAATATTTCACAACATGTGCCGTAAACAGCAGGTGGAAGCGATAAATAAAACACGCGAGACTTAGTGCTTTCGTGCTCATCTAAAATGCCTTTTAGCACATCCCAGTTGTCGTCTGCTTCTGTAACATTACTTACCACTGGCACTAAAAAAGTAGAAAACGCTTTCCAATCTTTAGCGTTAAACTCACCTTTGCTTAAAAATTCTTGTAATGCTTTATGCGCTGTTTCTATGTATTCAGCACGTTTCAATTCTTCGCGCACTGTTGGTAGGATACGTGAGCCTTCAGGTAAGTTACCTTCTTGATATGCTCTGTACATTGCAGGTAGCAATTTGCGTAACGCAAGATCACCACCGCCCCCAAAAATTATAATATCAAAAGGATTAAGCATAGTTACTCTCTACGTTGTGATACCCAGTACACTTTATAAATGCGCGGGTATGCCTATTTATTGCTAGATTAGATGGCTTTTATAGCTGTATTTAAATAAAAGCCTGCTGAATTGTTCTGTATCGATGATTTATTATTATTTTTATCATTGCGCTTATTAAATGAGCCTTAGGGGCCCTGTATCTCCTCTCACAAAAATACAGACCCTAAGCACTCCAGCGCTACCCGTTCAAAGGTACTCGGTTTACTTACTTGCGTAAGCGAATTTTTTACTGCGTACGGTTTTGTTTGTAGTACGCCATTAAGCCGTTTGTCGAACTATCATGAGCGTGTTTAACGCTTTCATCAGTGAGTTCACTCTCAATTTTAGATGCTAAACCTTTACCCAGCTCTACACCCCATTGGTCAAACGAACATATTTCTAAAATAATGCCTTGGCAAAATATCTTATGCTCATACAGTGCAATTAAACGGCCCACTGTTTTAGCATCTACTGTATCTAATAGCATAGACGTTGTAGGACGATTGCCTTGATGAATTTTATGATTTAATAACTCATCAATCTCTGCTTGCGATTTACCCTTAGCGGTTAAATCAGCAGTAACTTGCGCTGCATCTACACCACTCATCATCGCTTCTGTTTGTGCAAAAAAGTTTGATAATAAAATATCGTGATGCTTATCAACATTCACTTGTGGTTTAACTGATGCAATAAAATCTGCAGGTACAATTACATTACCTTGGTGTAAACACTGATAAAACGCGTGCTGACCATTAATACCCGTCATGCCCCAAATAATTGGAACTGTAGTATAAGGTACCGTTTCGCCTGCAAAGTTAACGTGTTTACCGTTACTTTCCATTTCGCCTTGCTGTAAATACGCAGGCAACATATGCAGTGCTTGGTCGTACGGTAATATAGCTTGCGCTGTGTAGCCTAAAAAGCTCGTATTCCATACACTAAGCAACGCCATAATTAATGGTATATTTTGCTCAAACGGCGCAGATTTAAAGTGCTCGTCTATTTCAAACGCGCCTTCTAAAATTGCTTCAAAGGCGTCGTAGCCTAAGTATAAAGCAATTGGTAAGCCTATCGCACTCCAAAGTGAAAAGCGACCGCCAACCCAATCCCACATGGTGAATACGTTTTCGTCGCTGATACCAAAGGCTGCCGTTTTTTCTAAATTTGTACTTACTGCAACAAAATGTTTTGCAATTGTACTTTCATCTTTTGTTGTTTGTAAAAACCAGTCAACCGCTGTTTTAGCGTTTGTCATGGTTTCTGACGTAGTAAATGTTTTTGACGAAATAACAAATAATGTTGTTTCAGGGTCAATGGCTTTCAATATAGACGAAATCTGTACACCGTCAGCATTAGATACGTAATGAACATTTAACGTATCATCAGCAAGTGCTTTTAATGCCTCAGTTGCCATTTGTGGGCCAAGGTTAGAACCACCTACGCCAATACTTACAACATCTTTTACCGCTTTACCGGTATAGCCTAACCATTTACCGCTACGAACTTTTTCTACAAACACTTTAATTTTAGCTAATTCGTTATCTACGGCTTGTGTTACGTTTTCGCCATCCACTATTAATGGAGTGTGAGCGCGATTACGAAGTGCCGTATGTAGTACTGAGCGATCCTCGGTGATATTTATTTTTTCACCGCTAAACATTTTATCGCGCCACGATGCAATATCGCATTCTTTAGCAAGCGACATTAAGTTAGCATAAACATCGTTATCAATAAGTTGCTTAGAATAGTCGAATAATACGCCAGGTACTTGAGTCGAAAACTGAGAAAAGCGCGTGTCATCTTGTGCAAATAACGTTTTCAGATGTGTTTGTTTCATCTTAGCTGCACTTTGTTCTAGTGCTTGCCAACTTGCTAGTTGCGTTCGGTTAGACATGGAAATATCCTCTAGTTTTTTCAATCAATTGATTTAAAAATGTTTTTTATAAAAGCAAAACTCTTAACACTGCTTATTTACACTAAAATAAAGCGCCGATAGTATAACTAAAAATGCAAAAAAAGTGCTGTTTTTATAATTTTAGATGCCGATGATAACGCAATTTTTAGCTTTTGACACCGGTATCATAAAAATTTTATAAATTAATTTACCCGCAATTTTAAAGGCAACGGCATAGCTTAATCAATCAAAATGAAATATTCATGAATTTTCATAAGTACTACTAATTACTTTTTATACTCATTAACTAATTACTGTGCATGTTTACCTTGCGAGCAAATAAACCTTAAAAACAAAAAAAATCGGCCCTAAAGCCGATTTTGTATAAATTACAATCTTTGTTTAATTACTAAGCGCTAACCCGCCACTTAGGTTATAAACCGTTTTGTATCCTAGTTGCATTAAATTAGTTGCAGCAATTTTTGAGCGGTTACCACTACGGCATAATAAAATGTACTTGTTATTTTTGTTTAATTGCCCTTCAAATACCGCATTTGCCATTCTGCTAAGTGGTATATTTAATGTTTTTTCATCTAGCGTATTAAATAACTGAGCAACATTATTTGCTCCATGCTCATACGGCTCCCGAGTATCTATTAAATATGTATCGCTGGTGTTTAACATTACTTTAGCGTCATCAAAATTTAATTGCTGTGTATCAACCTCAGGTAACGCATTTACATAACCACACAATTGCGTGTTATCTACTTGTTTTGAAGCGTCGTACTGCTGTTTTTGTATTGCAAATTCATCAACTGAAATACTGCCGCTCACTAACGCATCAAGTAATGGTGTTTGGTTTTGCTGTACAGCCCAGTTCATGGCAAAACATTGTTGGTAGTCGTGCCCTGAGCAAATAATGCTGGTGCTATTAAGTTGCTCGCTCATTGCTAAAATAGAGCGTGCCATTGCTTTTGCATCCCCACCTATGAGTGATGTATTGCCAAGCCCTGCAGGCAGTATTAAATCACCACAAAAACAGTAACGCGTTTCGCCATTACTGTTTTTTAATAAATAACTTACACTGTCTTTGCTGTGCCCAGGTGTAACTACTTTTTCAAGTACGTCGTTTGCCAAGTTAATACTTGCTGTATTTAGCGGCCAACCTAGCGAATCAACCTCACCTTTTATAACTCTTGAGTCAAGAACGCTGGTTAGTAAATTAGTCGCTGACTCTCGCTCTTGATGCAGATGAGTATTAAGCACCGCCGATATAGTTAAGTTTTGTGTATTAGCTATTTTTTCAAAGCGCGGAATAAGCTCAATAATAGGATCGATAATTACAGCGTGTTTATCATCGCTCACATAAAGCCAACTACATGCACCTTGGTGCCTAAATTGAGTAAGGCCTAGTGCGCATACTTCTTGTTGTGGTGTGGTGCTGTCAGATACGATTAAACAGTTTGCCTGTAGTATTGCTTTAAGAGCGCGAATACGCACACAAGCATCATCAATATCGTGTTGTGTTGCAGCAGGTCCAAACGATAGCCTAATCGCGTTTTCGCTTTGCCACTTACTTGCACCCATTGCATCTAAAACAAAACTTGTTGATGCGCCTGTACTACAAGCCGAGCCTCCACTTACACGAATACCCGCAGCGTCAAATAAATCAATCACTTCTTTGCTCGTTAAATCGTTAACAGCAAAGTTAAGTGTGGTAGGCACGCTATAAGCAAAATCATGATTGAATGTAATATCGCCAAAGGTGTCTTTTATCGCGCTTTGTAACTGGCTTCGATAAGAGTTAAGTATGCTAATTGGTTTAAATGTATCGTCTGATTTATCAAGCAACATACTAAATAGCTTATTTAACCCTGCAATACCGGGTAGATTTTCGGTGCCTGAGCGCATTCCACTTTCTTGACCGCCACCCGCTATAAAAGGTGTGTACGCACTGCCACTACGAATATATAAAAAACCAATACCTTTAGGTGCATAAAGCTTATGCCCCGAAAAAGGTGCGTAGTCTATTGTTGTATCACTCAGCGCGAGCGCTTGTTTACCGAGCGCCTGCACGCAATCCACCATCCACGATACATTTTTATTACGGCTACGAATTACCTGCTCAATAGCGGGTAAATCTTGATATACACCGGTTTCGTTATTAACGGCCATGGTGCAAATCATCAAAGCGTTATCGATATGTTTAGCTATAAAATCTAAATCTAAAATACCGTTACTATCAACCGGAATAGCAAGCACCTCAGCATTAACGTCAAGTACGCTATTCCAGTGCTTAAGTGTATTTGGTACCGCTTTATGCTCAGTAGCACCATATAACAATACGGGGTTTTTAATCGGGTGTTTTTTAGCCTCTATTAGCGTAGAAACCACCGCAGTTTGAATACCTTCTGTTGCGCCAGAAGTAAATAAAATATCACCATTATTTGCGCCAATAACCGTGTGTGCTTTTTGACGTGTTTGTTCTAATAAATGCTTGGCTTGAATACCTGTAATGTGCGGGCTTGAAGGATTACCAAAACATATTTGCATGGTATGAGAAACAACATCAGCAATACAAGGCAACACAGGGGTCGTTGCGTTTGCATCAAGGTAAACTTGTTTTACTGGCTCATCGTGCAATAAAAACTCAGACATTAAAAAACGCACCTTATTACTAAAAAATATATCTTATTACCAATAGTACATAAATTTACAGGTAATGAGTAATAATCAATTAGCACTAGAGGTGCGTTTACTATTCTTTTTTAGACTAAAAGTCTGTTTACTTAATTATTCACTGACCTCTTTACTTATCTCTTCATGCGTTGACGACCAAGCTGTTATTAGCGCTTTTACTAATGAAGCCAACGGGATGGCAAAAAATACGCCCCAAAATCCCCACAAGCCACCAAAAAATAATACCGCGACAATTATAAATACCGGATTTAAATCAACCGCCTCAGAAAATAATAGTGGCACAAGCACGTTGCCATCAAGCGCCTGAATAATTCCGTAAATAATTAAAATGGTCCAAAACTGTGTTTCTAATCCAAACTGAAACAGCGCAACTGCCGCTACCGGAATAGTGACGAGTGCCGCGCCAATAAATGGAATTAATACCGACAAGCCAACAAGCACACCAAGTAATGCGGCGTAGCGTAAATCTAAAACAGTAAATGCAATAAAAGACACACCACCAACAATTAAAATTTCAAACACTTTACCGCGAATGTAATTCATAATTTGTTGATTCATTTCGTGCCACACTTGCAAAATTAAGCGTCGTTGCTGCGGGATCAGTTTAGCAATACTCCCCGTTAGCTCCAGCTTATCTTTAAGCATAAAAAACACCAGTAACGGCACAAGTACTAAATATATAAGCCATGCAACAACATCTTTTAATGACGTAAGTGAAAACGACAATACAGTTTGACCAAACTCAATGATTTTAGCTTCTACCGTTGCAACAATAGCTTGTACTTGATCTATGTTAATTAAACTTGGATATTGTTCAGGTAAAGCCATTAAATAAGACTTCCCTTGCTCTAACATATGCGGGGTTTCTTGCACTAAGTTACTGGTTTGCTTCCAAAGCACTGGGCCAATAACCAAAATAAGGGTGAGCATAATGCTAATAAATATCAACATTACAATAATCGTTGCAGTAAAACGTTTTAAGCCAACGCGCTCTAAATGAACAACCGGCCAATCAAGTAAATAAGCGATAACCAGTGCAACAAGCACAGGAACAATTAACGAGCCAAAAAAGTAAAGTAAGGCCACTGAGGCCAATAATAAAAATAATAAGGTAGACGAATGAGGATCCGAGAACTTCCTTTCGTACCATGTTTTTACGTATTCAAACATGTAATGGCTCCACTAATAACAACCCACGTTGTTTATCAAAATTGTAACTATAAGCATTTTTTTGCAAAAAACGTTCAATATCGTTCGCACTTTCACCTTTATTAAGACTAAAAGTGATACGTTGTTTTGAAGATTGCGCACTTCGTAGCGCAAGTTTAAACTGCACAAATTGCTGAGGGCATTTAAACTCTTTTAAATCGCGCTCTACCATAACTACTTTATCCGTATAGTAAATGAATAATAAGTCGCATATTTACGGTCAATATACTTATATGCCCAAACCGTTGTAACTTTTTGTTAAAACAATACCTGCAATAGTTTATCCTTATAACATAACTAGCAGTAAGGATAAGTTAATGCCTGGCACGCATAATAAAGCGCAACTACCAAGTAATCCAACACTCAAAGAGATTAATTGGTTTAAAAAGCAAATTAATTGGGGCGAACTACCTCCTTTTTATCACCTTGTTGCCTCATCAATAAGCGAATCTGAAGGGATTTTAGATCATGGATTCGATAATGCAGTTAAACAACTTATAGATAAACGCAATTGGAACTTAGATTTATTAGAAGGCCATGAAGACAGCCTTGGTTTAATACACACTAAACATAAGCCACGTATTGCGCTGCACCAAGTTTTTACCGACAGAGGCTTTGAGCTATGGGCACAGCCTTATGCTAAAGATGTTATTGTTGACCAATACATAAAAAATAATCGCTTTATGGAGTTTAGAGTGTGGGATCCACATTCAATGAAAAACCTGATCAGAATAAGTCAGTTACATAAGTTTATTGGCTTTTATTTTGAACGGGGCGACAAAGCAGATAAAGCCATTATTTTACATGCACATAAAGTAGTACATAAAATTATTACTTTTTTGCAGCGAGAATTGAACGTTGTAAAGCTTGATGGAGTCACAATAAAAGAACTATACCAATTGTGCGAAAAAGACAGCCGTGCAAGCAGTGACGAAATAGACATAGCCAAAATTGCAATTGGCGAACAAATTAACAAGGAATAAAATGCAGCTAAAATCAGCATTTATCACTTTATGCAGTGCCGCGCTTACGTTTAGCTTATTAGTAAGCGAACCTTTAAAAGCGCAAACCAATTTCACACTTCCTGATTTAGGAACATCTGCATTACAAGCACTGCCACTTGAAAAAGAACAAGCTATTGGCGAAGTAATGATGATGCAAATACGAGGTTCATCGCCAGTTATAAACGACCCTGTGCTAGATGAATACCTCACGACTATTGGCCGTAAACTTGTTGCTAATGCTAACGATGTACGTTTTCCGTTTTCGTTTTTTTGGATAAATAACCCAGAAATAAATGCGTTTGCATTTTATGGCGGCCATGTTGGAGTGCACACAGGATTAATAGCGCAAGCCGATAACGAGAGCCAGTTTGCTTCGGTACTTGGTCACGAAATTGCTCACGTAACACAGCGCCACTTAGCACGTAGAATACAGCAGCAACAAGATAACAGCGCGCTGACCATTGCCGGTATGATTGCAGGTATATTAGCAACCGTTGTTGCACCCGACGCGGGTATTGCCATTATATCTGCCAGCCAAACACAATCTGCTTTTAGCCAGTTAACGCATAGCCGCTCAGCTGAGCAAGAAGCTGACCGCATAGGCATGCAAACACTTAATAATGCAGGATTTGATCCCCGTGCATCGAGTGAGTTTTTAACTAAACTTGCCGCGCAAATTCGCTATAAATACAAGCCACCAGCATTTTTGCTAACTCACCCATTACCAGAGAGCCGTGTATCAGATGTACGTTTGCGTGCAGAGCAATTTCCTGTGCGCCTTATGAATGCGAGCCTTGAGTTTAATTTAGCAAAAAGTCGAGTGCTTGCCCGCTATGACAACAAACCAGAAAACGCAGAAGATCTATTTAGAAAACTACTGCGCGAAAACACCTACAACAACACTGCATTAAAGTACGGCTTAGCCATAAGCTTGCTTGATCAAAAAAAGCTTGATGAAGCAGCACCAATATTAGACGAGCTTTTAAAAAACGATCCTAAAAACCTATTTTATATAGATACCCATACCGATTTACTTATTGCACAAAAAAAGGCAGATGAAGCCGTTAAGTTTTTAGCCGACTTAAATCAGTATCGCCCTAATAATCAGGTAATTACACTTAACTATGCCAACTCAGCACTTGAAGCTGAGCAATATGAGCTTGCTGAAAATATTTTAAAGAGTTTTTTACTCGAAAAGCCAGATCATAACTTAGGCAAACAACTCCTTGCAGACGCGTATAAAAAACAAGATAAATTAGCCTCTTATCACGAAGCTAACGCCGATGTATTAGCACAATATGGTGCTTATTTAAAAGCCGCAGACGAAGTACAAAAAGCACTAAACTTTGTAGAGCCTACTCAACTTGTAAAGCAACAACGTTTAAAAGCACTACTTACCCAGTATCGACTTTTACAAAAAGAGCTTGCAAGACTTTAAGTCTGCAAGCGGTTACCCTAAAATAGACGCAATTCACACTTTGGAATCATTTTATGTCTGTTACTATTTACCACAACCCTCGTTGTTCTAAATCACGCGAAACGCTAGCGCTACTGCAAAGTAAAGCAATAGAGCCAAGTGTTGTAGAGTATTTAAAAACGCCTCTTACACACGAGCAAATTTCAACGCTTGTAATCCAACTTGGTTTTTCATCCGTACGTGAATTAATGCGCACAAAAGAAGATGACTACAAAGCACTTAATTTAAAAGATGAAAGCAGTGAATCAGCATTAATAGATGCCATGGTACAAAATCCAAAACTAATTGAACGCCCTATTGTAGTGAATAACAATAAAGCAGCGATTGGTCGTCCACCAGTAAACGTACTAAGCGTTTTATAATGAGTGCAACCATAGTGGTGCTTTATCACTCAAGCCATGGCTCAGTTGAAGCAATGGCTCACGAAATAGCAGAGTCGATAGAGCAACAAGGTGCTACAGCACTGCTTCGCACCTTTGTGGCTAAAAATGCGCACGACATTGTGATCACCAAAGATGATTTAATAAATTGCGATGGTTTAGCATTTGGTACACCAACCCGATTTGGCATGATGGCCTCTCAAGCTAAAAGCTTTTGGGAAACCACCAGCGACTTGTGGTTAAAAGGTCAGTTAATAGATAAGCCAGCGTGTGTGTTTTCGTCATCAAGCAGTATGCATGGTGGTAATGAAGCAACCTTACTTAACTTATCTCTGCCACTATTACACCACGGTATGATGCTACTGGGCGTGCCGTACGATGTACCCGAACTACTTGCAACACAAACAGGTGGAACACCATACGGTGCAACACACGTTGCTGGCAGCGCTAATAGTGCACAGCTAAGCAAAGACGAAATTAAAATATGCCAAAGCGTTGGTAAACGCCTTACTCACATTGCGAGAAAACTTAAATGAATACAGCTGACAACCCAGCTAAAAAGCCGATTACAGTAAAGTTTCAGCGTGCCGCACTATTTGGCTATGTAGGTTTACTTGTTCTTATTCCACTGTGGATGTATTTTGTGCCACCTCTAAATGGTAATGCGAGTTTAGTGTCTTTATTTTTGCCTATTATTCCGTTACTACTGCCGCTAAGAGGCATAATTAAAGATAATACATACACTTATGCGTGGGCTAACTTTGTTGTAATGTTGTATTTTATTCACGGACTTACCATGCTGTGGGCCGCTCCTGATGAATTAATTTGGGTATTGCTAGAGCTTGTGTTTGCCTCTTCAATGTTTATTGGCTGTACTTACTACGCAAGACACCGCGGACAAGAACAAGGTTTAAAAATCCGAAAGCTTAAAGAAGAACTAGCTGAAGAAAAAGCAGCAAATGAGAACGGTAAATAAGGCTTAACCATAAACGGTTATAAATACAAAAAACGCGCTTAAATTGCTTTAAGCGCGTTTTTTATTAGCTGTTTAAAAGTGACTAAACCAAATCACTTAAGGCAGCTAGCACCACAATGCTCGCCAACCCTATTTGAGCAATTAAGCTAATAAACGAAAAGCCTCTAAGCACAAATAAGCCCCAAGGGTGTTTAATATGTGGATATAACGCACAGCGTTTTAAAGTGGTCGCAAAGAAAAAACAAATCACTGCCGCCATAGTTAAACTCAGCGTCAGCTCACTTTTAATAGAGAGTGTTTCATCAAAAAAGAAGAACAACTGCAAAGGCAGCAATATAGTGACAATAGCGTGCAGCACATGTACTTTTTTAATTCGATCAAACTGCCCTTCCGGCGAAAGCTCTTTAATACCAAAGTCACGCTCTAAGCATTTAACTAAGTTATTAGCTTTAATACTAACCGCCAAACGGTAACAACTTAAACCTTCTTTATTGCGCGCTCTAAAGTTATAGCCTGCCTTAATCAGCAGCACCATTAACGATTCATTTTTAGCAAATACAGCGTAATGAAGTGCTGTGTTACCTAAATTATCAACCGCTTTTTTGTCTTGCTTTGCAAGTAGCGTTTCAACCACATTTACAAAGCCTTTTTCGGCGGCCCACATAAAGGCTGTTTTATTGTTTTCATCAGCAAGAACACCTGTAGCGCCTTGCTCAATAAAACGCATTGCCATTGTTTGCTTGGCTGTTTTTTTACGTAGGTGCGTTAATAATGCTTTTTCTAGCAGTACAACAGAGTCAACATCAGGAGAAACCTGTGTAAGCAACGTAAAATAATCTTTACCCGCTGCTACTTTTTCGCTGGCAAGTTCAGAAAGAGTATCTAAATCAGCAATAGACTCTGGAATAAACGCACTTAAGCGCTCTCTAAAATCAACTTCTTTCCAAAGGGCTAATGTATCTTTTGCCGAAAGTTTACTTTTATTATTTAGCGCATGCTCAATTAGCGTGAAGTAGCGTTTACTAAAAAACAAATCGACTAAAGACAGTGGCGTATCTATGGTGTTTTGCGCAGCCACACTTGCGTATTTTTCAAGGCGCTGGCACAACATAAGCACTAAGCTTTCAGGGGTGTATTCATTATCGTAGTAATGGCTTTTAACCGCACTAATATACGCTTGTGCGTCTTCGTCATATTCAGAGATATGTTGAAAGTAACATTCTTCAAATGGTTCTAGCGGGGTTAGCCATGCCAAATAATAAATAGGCGGTAACACGGTGGTGCATACACCATCGTCTTCATTTGTAGAACGACAAGCAGGCCAAGCTTCCAAAGCATCTAAAATAAAGGCACCGTTTTGTTCTACCAGTCCTTTAATAAGTAATGGGTATTCCTTTGGCCAAATCAGTACATTTTCCATTAAAACAACACAACTCCAGTGTGGCTTGGGGGTGGTAAGTTATATCAGTTTTTAGCTGACACCACGCTTAATCAAAGTGTCGATATTCTAGCACACCTTTGTTTTGCTGCTAGCGCAAAATTACGCAATAACAACAATCCTTTACTTACAAATATAAAAACGGCCAAGTACATAAGTAATTGGCCGTTTTTGAGGTTGGAGTTGGGCTTAATCAGAGCCAGACAAATAGTCTATTTACTTTTTAACTCGCTAATAACTTGATCTAAACCCACTTCAGAAATACGTTGAATAATCTCTTTTTGCTTAGCACTTAATAGTGAAATGCCTTCGGCAACAATATCGTATACTTTCCACTCATCATTTTTACCTAAACGAAGCTTAAAACTTAAGTCGATTGTAGGCGCATTTGGCTCAATAATTTGTGTGTTAACTGTTGCGTACTCAGAGTCACTTTTTGCGTTATTACGCTCAAATACTACTTTTTGACCTGTGTACTTCATTAGTGCACCAGCGTATGTGCCTGTTAAGTAATGCTCTACTGCATCTATAAATTGAACTGCCTGCTCGCGCTCAATGCCTTTAATGTGTTTACCTAATAATTTAAACGACACAAACTTAACATCAATATGTGGCATTAAACGTTTTTCAACAATGGCAGCCATCGCGTCTTTGCTTGCTGTGCCTTTTGAATTTACTTGGCCAATGTCTGCAAATAGCTTATCGGCTACTGATTCAAGTAACTGATCTGGCGATTGCTGAGTTTGTGCAAATAACGAACTACTAAAAAAAGCAGTGGCTAAAACGATTAGTTTAAAGAGTTTCATAATTGTATATGTCTGTGTGATTAAGATGGCTGTAATTTACGCGAACTATACGCAATAAAAAAGGCACAAATAAGCAACTTATTAATGCCAAAATCGCACCAATAAAATAACTAAAATAAATTCAAGCAGTTAGAAACCACCGTTAACAGGCCATATACAACCGGCATTTTGTCCTCATTGTAATTGTTAATAGGTCGCCCTTATCATTTAGTTATCACTTGAATCAGACAAACATTTGGCACCTATGAAAACGTCACTTAAAACACTTATTATCTCTTTTGTATTAGTAGTTTCACTTTTTGGCAAACTTGCTTTTGCTCAATCGAACCACGGTTATGCCGTTGATTTTCTCAAAGGCGAAGGTAACGTAAACGGCGTTAAGCTTGCGTATCAGTATCATGCACCTAGCATGCAAAATATAATTGGTGATGCACGCTTTTACTTTGAAACCAGCGTAAATATGTGGGAATACCGCCACGGCGATGAAACACAATCAAACCTAGTACTTGCTATGTCACCTGTGCTGCAATTTCCTGCCTTTAGTTTTAACAACACCCCATTTTATGTAGAAGCAGGCATTGGTGTATCACTGATTGATGAAACGCAGTTTGCCGGTAAAAACATAAGTACTCACTACCAGTTTGAAGACCGCATAGGCCTTGTTGCCGACTTTGGTCATACTAATGTTGCCCTTAGAGTTATTCACTATTCAAACGCAGGCTTTAAAGAGCCAAACCCAGGACTTAACTTTTTAACGCTTTCGGTAGCTAGACGTTTTTAAGGTTATTGATTGTGTTTAAAGTTATTGATTGTGTTTAAAGTTATTGATTGCGTTTAAAATTATTGATTGTGTTTTGAGTAATTTAATTGCTGTTATAGCGTAAAACGGTCACACTTAAACGTACTAAATATTAAGTGATACTGCGATGCAAACTTGGCATATTGTAATTATTGTCGCCGTTATTTTTGCTATTGTCATTGGTAATATTGCGCTGATTAGACTCTCTGCAAAAACGGAGTTTAAAAAGCCCAACGCCAATATTAAAAATACAACAGACACAAAAAAGCCCTGATTAATCAGGGCTTTTTTAACAATACCGATTCGCTTAATTATATTTTCGTTAATTTAGCCTACTAACCAATGCGCCATTAGCGCAATAACAGGTAAAGTAATTAGCGTTCGCAAAATAAATATAATAAACAACTCTAAAATATTTACCGGTATTTTACTGCCAAGTAAAAGTGCGCCCACCTCAGACATATAAATAAGCTGAGTTACACTCATTGCGGCAATAATAAAGCGCGTTACATCACTTTCAATTGTACCTGCTGCTAATATTGACGGAATAAACATATCAGCAAAACCAACCATAATAGTTTGCGACGCCGCTGCCGCTTCGGGTACTTGTAATAACTCTAAAAATGGCACAAACGGCATACCTAAATACTGAAATATAGGCGTATGCTCAGCAATGATCAGTGCAAATGTACCTACCGCCATAACCACAGGCAATACACCAAACACCATATCAAGCGCGTTATGTAAGCCCTCTTTTATAGTACCTTTAACACCCGTTGAGTTATCTGCTTTAGCTAATGCAACATCTAACGAATGACCAAATAAAGTTTTATGACCCGGAATTGTTTCAGCGTCTCTATCTGGCTCAGTACCATCAATCAATAAGTCTTTTTTAAAGCGCAGTGGCGGTAATCGCGGCACAATAATAGCGGCAACAATACCGGCTAAACATACCGTTGCGTAAAACGGTGCAAATAGGTATTCAAGTTTAACTTGCCCAAGCACCACTAAACTAAACGTAATTGAAACCGCTGAAAACGTAGTACCAATAATAGCCGCTTCGCGTTGTGTATAGTGCTTTTGATCGTACTGCCTTGCAGTCATCAAAATACCCACACTACCATCACCTAACCACGATGCAGTACAGTCAACCGCGCTTCTACCAGGTACACCAAATACAGGGCGCATTACTTTAGTCATTAACGTACCAGCAAGCTCTAGTAGACCAAAGTTAATTAATAGCGGCAGTAATAAGCCCGCTAAAATAAATACCGAAAACAACACTGGCAATAAGTCATTTAATACCAGCGCGCCAGTATTGGCCGAGGTAATCATCTCGCTGCCTAGGCTTAAGTACGTCATTAAACCAAACGCCATACCAAATAAGCGCACCACCAGCCATGTCCAGCTCACGTCAAATAAATGCTTTAACAAAGGTGAGTTACATATAGCGGCGGGTTTAAACACTTTAGTAATTACAGAGATAACCCCTGTAATACAAATAATGAGAGTAATAATTGCTTGAGCAGAACCAAGCATCATTGCTTGAACCGCTTTTGCCATAACGGCAATAGGAATGGTCATCCCTTGCGAGGTACTAATGGGTGTCATAAATAAAAACACACCAATTAACGAAGGAACCAAAAAAGTAAACCAAGTGCGCCACGTGTAGTGTGAACGATGAGGTAGCTGAGACATATTTATTAACCTATAAAAACCACAAAAAGAGCATAGCGCTCTTTTTGTGGTAAAACTTATTATTATTTAAATTTTAATGCCGCGCTGAATGAGTGCTGCTTCTAATGCTTGTTGTAAACCATTCATAGTACCTGGCTCAAGCGTTTCGCCTTTATCATCCATCCACGTTAAGCTAGTACCGCCTTCTTTAGTTTTACTTACTAAAATTTGGTATTGGCCTTCATCAATAGGTAGTTGAGCTACGTCATCACCCCAAATTGAATCCCAAACACTTGTTTCTGGTTTAGTGTAATCAGCAGTAATTAAGCCCGTATCTGGGTTAATTTCAACAATAGTGAACGACAAGCGCTCTAAAAATCCAGAGAAACGGTCAAACACAGCTTCGTAAGATTGCTCAGTTACAAGTGCTGCATTACCTTTGTTATCAAAGCCCATTTCAAGAGAAATAATACCTTGGCGTTTACGCATATCAACTTCAAGTTGACGGTAACGGTAATCAAACTCGCTCACTACTTGGTTAAGCGCACGTACTTCTAACTGCTGTTTTAACAAATCAGTTAGCGTATGGTCGCCTTTAAAATCAATCAGCTCTACACGTAAAGACGCAGTACGCTGATGTGACTTTTCTTCAATAGTGAATCTAAATTTTTCTAAGTCATCGTTAACTTCATCGCCCCACCACCAAAAACCTTCTTCGGTTTTAATGATTGAGTACCAATCAGTTTCAATAGTACCTAGTAGCTTGTCTTCTTTAGTGGTTCCTGCATTGTTATCAGCGAGGACTGATTGAATCGTGTCCCAAAGAAATTCATCTAAATCAGCAATGCCATCGTTTTTATCAAAATAAATACGCGCTTGTTTATCTGTCTCTTCTACCCAACTGCCTTTAGCAATTGTTAATACTTGTGCCGGTGGGCGGTAATTTGTAGCTTCAGGATTGTTGTCGTATTGACCTACATCCATTTTATAAACTGGGTCTTGAGCTGGTTGAGATAACGACGTTGGTGCTTTTACAGGCTCATGCGTACGATAGTTACGTTCGTCATGTGCCTTATTAATAAATACACTACACCCTGATAAACTTACCAATACACTTACTGCAAGTGCTTTTGGGATCCAATACTGCACAGATATTTCTCCTTAGCATACCCTTTAATTGTTTTAACAAATATATGAGTGGGTAATGCCGATTTGGTTCAGTGTAAAATCAATATTAACTTTACATTTATTATTTGGCTGCCTAAATGCAATAAAGTTCAGCACTTCAACTTAGCAATAAAACTAAGCGCAAATAAGCAAATTTTAGCTATGGTACTTTCCCGTGCCAGTAAAAACAAGAAACACCGCACTTTAAAAGCGCTTAATTAGCGTGTGCTGTAGTTTAGAGCCCTTTTTGTGTTAAACTTCGCCGCCGTGCAACTTCTCGTGTGTATTTTTGGTGTTGCCAACTCGGTTGATATAATCCAAGTAACAAGGTATTTGAACTCATGACTGCATTTTCAAATCATCAAATTGTTTTAACAGCGATTGGCGAAGACAGACCCGGTATTGTAAGTGAACTAACCCAACTGGTTAGCGATTGCCACTGCAACATTATTGACAGCCGTATTGCTATTTTAGGCTGCGAATTCACCTTCATAATGCTACTTAGCGGCGACATGTCGGCAATAAGCCGCATAGAGCACGTACTACCAACTAAAGCCATGGAACTTGGCCTGCTAACCATGATGAAGCGTACAGCGAGTCATACTCCTAGCGAATTTTGTGCAGGTTACACACTAGAATATACAGGCATAGACACCCCAGGCACTTTGAGCAAAGTAACGCGCTTTTTTGCCGACAATAATATTAGTATTTGCTCACTTAAGTCAGACACTTATTCTCAAGAAGACAACATTAAAATGCGTTGTGAACTTGAATTCAACATACCTGTTGATGTAGATATAGATCAATTTAAAATTAGTTTTGAGAGCCTTTCTCACACACTAAACGTAGATTATATTTTTAAACGAATTCGTTAAGGATGCTAAACATGAACACAATTAGTCCATTACAAGCTGGCGATACTGCACCCGCTTTTAGCCTACAAAACCAAAACGACGAAACAGTAACATTAAGCGAGCTGTTAAAAGAGCAACAAGTGCTTGTGTACTTTTACCCTAAAGCGTCAACGCCGGGCTGTACTGTACAAGCCGAAAACCTACGCGATGAGCAAGCACAGCTTGCTAAATTTAACACCCGCGTTGTAGGTATTAGCCCAGATCCAATTAAGCGCCTTAAAAACTTTGAAACTAAAAAAGAGCTTAATTTTGACCTATTAGCCGATGAAGACCACGCCATTGCTGAAGCATTTGGTGTATGGGGCTACAAAAAATTTATGGGTAAAGAGTACGATGGTATTCATCGCTTAACATTTTTAGTAGGCCAAGACGGTAAAATTAAACACCTATTTGATAAGTTTAAAACTACAGATCACCACCAAGTGGTTTTGGATTATTTAGCAGCAGAATAAGTTTGTGGCTGAGTAAGTTAGCGGCAGAGTAAGTTACTCGCTGCTAGAAAAATACAGAAAAGCGTTGCTCAAGGGCAACGCTTTTTTTATGCTAGTTATTAAATATTTGGGTTAAGTAAAAGCAGAATCCAGAGGTAGATTGATGTCTGAAAATAGAGATTTGCATCCCTTCGGCTTAGCTTTGACATACAACCTTTACTTATTTATATCATAATGGTCAATTGCCATCATAATACGATCTAGTAATGGCTTCAGACCATTAAAGTTTATATTCTTCTTTTGTGCTTTTATGATATGTGTCGCAAATGCATCTTTACTAAGGTCTTTGTCAGCGTTTCGTTTAGCCACGGTGTTGAAACATTTTTTAGAGTGTTCTCTAAGTCGGTCCTTGTCAGTAAAGAAGTATTCAATATCGGTATCACAATCTTTAATACCTTTAGGTGTCATTACAATATATAGATTATGAAATAAATGTACGAAGTTTGCACTTCTCAAATCTTTTTTTAAATCCAAAGTTTGAGGATATATTTTTGCTTCCTTTTGATTAGAAATGTAACCAAAGATACCCGCATCTTTTGGCCCAGCATCATTATCAATGATTATAATTACAGGGTGCTGTGGTTTAGCCGCTTTATACTTTTTAAATTGTGTCCGGTAGTTAACAATAAAGTCTTTTAAATAGCTAGCTCCACCATATAGCTCCAGTAAAAATCGGGTCCGCTTTGAGTACTCAACGAAGCGAACTAATAACTTATACTCATTCTTAGCTACTCTTGCTAACTTTGGATAACTAATAACTAACTCACTGATAGCTGATTTAATATAAATATTATCAGTTTTACCTTCGCATAAAATTGTCGGCTTATCATTGCCATAAAATAAACGATAGAATATAAATTGGCTGAACGTTTTCTCTCTGCCCGATAGAAGTAGCTTAGTATTACTTCCTACGTTTTTTAATGCCAGCTCAGGCTTTAAGGGACTTTTTTGCCTAATTCTATTGTAATGATCCACTTGGTCAATAAAGTTGAGCTGCCCTTCCAGTTCATTTATATTTCCAGCAACCACAATATCATTTTTAATTGAAGTGAACTCTCCCGTTTTAAATAGAAAATTACACTTAGCCCGTACTGTGCGCCAATACTCTTTTTTAGTATTCGGTCTTTGGTTTACTATTAAGCCAGTAACATCTTGTCTTGAATCTTTATATTGAATACGTGTTTTTTTATGATTTATTAAAAAGCCAGCACGTTTAATTTCATTAGTTAATTTTTCTCCCGGTATATAACCATGATTATCATCAACTTTACCCCTCATTATTTGAGGTGGAAATACTGATTTTCTAGTAGAAAAGGTAATATCATCAGCATACCTTGTGTAAGTACACTTATAATCCTTTGCTAATGAAGCCAAACGAATATCTAGACTATGAGTAATTAAATTAGTTATTACTGGAGAGCAAGGACTTCCTTGAGGCAAGGTGTCTTTGTAACAAGCAATTTGAGCAATCATTGTTGCTATACTAGGATCTAATCGAAAATTTATATTCTTAATAAAAAAGCTGCGCACGCGACCAAAATTAAAACTATCAAAAAAATCTTTTAAATCGATATTGAGCACATTCTTCTTACCCAAGTGCATCATTGCATTAGTAATAATTGAACGTTCTCTAACAAAACCATGAGATAAGGAAGGTTGTTTATGCTCAGAGCTTGGAATTTTAATTTTTAGAACTTCAGCAATATGATCTTTTTTCTTTGGCGAAAGCATTTTTGGAGAAGCAATCTGAGATTCTGGATATTTATTTTTATTAATCTCATCAATACAATCTAGCAATAAATTAGATAAGGAAGATTGTAAACTTTTCAAGTCATCCGATGGTGCATTTATAAGCCTTTGACCGCCAGACTTTTTATCAATCGAAAACTGATGATATTGATTTTCTGGTCTTACAACATACAAGCAACGAGTTAAGAAGCGAGGGTCTACATTTAAAGCTCTTGCGAAACCGGGCTTCGATGAGACTGTTTTTAAATGAGTAAGTCTTGGCATAAATAAATCCATTTATAAGTGGTGGCTTATGGGCACTCCTAGGCATTATTATATACGGAAGCAACTATGAGAAACTATAAGATGCAATCCAGACGGATAATTGTTTCACTGTTCGCGAAGCGCGAACTAAAAATCTGCCCATAAGCCGAGGAAAACAATAACAGATACATAGATAGATTCAAATATATTCTTATCTTTCTAAAAACAACAATAATAACGTTGACACCCATCCTAATTCCCTTCGAAAGTAACAATAGAATGGGCTTTTAGTTCAGAAATTAGCTTAAGTAGCAGCTTGGCTTGTTCAATTAAGATACCCGCTTTTTTATTGTTAATATTGGCTTAAAATTATGATTTTAATGTAAATAAAAACATAAAAAGTTATATAAACTAGTTATTTATATTCGCCGAAACTTAAATAAGTTACTGTGTCGGATGGCGCCTCGCTTATCCGACCTACATTTTCAAATATATAATGCGGAGTTATTGGGCCGTGGGTATTGGAGGTTCATTGGAGCTCGTTGGGTTTCGCTACGCTCTACCAACCTACGCGTTTTTCTTAAATTTTTACGCAGACGAAAATGGCGTTGCCTGAGCGCTGTGCCCATGGGGTTATTTTGTCGTAGTCATGTTCAAATATGTGGAATTCGAAGTACGGCTTTAAGGCTTCTTTAAGCTCGGTATAACTAAAAGCAACCATTGGGTGCTCGTCGTGCCATACGAGTGTTTTATCTGCGGTGGTTTTTTCGATGTTGAGTTTTAATAACTGTTTGCTGCCAGTGCCACTGTAATGCCAACCAGAGCGAAATGTGAAGAAGCTACTTTCGCTTGTTGCTGTGTGCTCTACAAATGAATCGCTGTCGATTTTGTTTTTATCAACCGTGTTAAAGCAAAATATTCCACCCACGTTTAATGCGCTGTGTACGCTGGCAAGGCATTCTTTTAGCTTATTAATGCCGTCGCAGTAATGGATTGAATACAAAAAGCAGGTAATTAAATCCAATTGCTCGGTTACTTTAAATTCACTCATGTTTTGCAACGAAAATTGCGCTTCTGGACAACGAACTTTTGCTTTATCGAGCATTGGCTGGTTTAAATCAAGCCCACTACTTTTATAGCCGTAATCAATAAAGTGGCGTACATGCGGGCCGGTGCCACATGCTAAATCGAGGTGGGTATTTGCGCCATTACCAAAAATTTGGTGCAGCCTGTGAATAGAATTGCTTTGGGCTTGATAATCTATATCTGCGCACATTAAGTCGTAGTAATCAGAGAGGTCGGTGTAAAGTGCATTTGCGGACATATAAGCCTAGTGGTAAGTAGTAGAATATTTTTAAGTCGCGCATAGTAAACTAATTAGCACAATTAACGAAGAAGATATGAGCTTTAGGGTAGATGTAATCTTAGGTTATAAAGTTCAGGCTATAAAGTACAGGGCTGTCGGATGGCGCTTCGCTTATACGGCCTGTGTATTTAAATATTATAGAGCGTTGTTATAAAACGGTGTGGAATTGGAGGCTCGTTGGGTTTCGCTACGCTCTACCCAACCTACGTACTATAACTTTAAGCTACTCTTTAACTAATTCCTAAATACTTATGTACTTGTATTGATAGGCGCCAGTTTTTGGCAATACAGGTGTCGATTGCTAATTTAGTTGCTGATACTTTTTGGCTAATTGGCTGCAAGTAAACAAGCTTTGGATTAACGCCTGTTTTAGCAAATAATTCTTCTAACTCTTCTACGTGCTTTTGCATAGCAACGGGGTGTTTTATCTCGTTTGCACGCTTCATGGTGCTGGTAAGTACTTCATAACCACCGCGCATATTAATTTTTGGCGATACCGTTACCCATGTTTGCTCTGGGGCGAGTATTTCAAACGTGCCGCTGGTTTCTATTTGTGTGCTAAAGCCGTGTTCGTGTAATAAGTTACATACAGGATTTAAATCAAACATGCATGGCTCGCCGCCGGTAATTACTACGTGCTTTGCGGTATAACCACGTGATTGAAACAACGCTAAAATTTGCTCTGCACTGGCGTTAGCCCAATGATCTGAGTCGGCTTTTTTTTCTACGGTTTCATCCAGCGATACTTTATATACATTATCAACATCCCACGTTTGCTTAGTGTCGCACCAAGAGCAGCCTACTGGGCAGCCTTGCAGACGTAAAAATATTGAGGGTGTGCCAGTAAAGCTAGCTTCACCTTGAATGGTTTCAAACACTTCATTAATTTTGTACAAAAGAGATCTCACTTACTACCTAGCAGCCAAATTGCTACTATTAAAAAACCAAAAAGCGCTGTGCAAAAATTGTTATTTAAGCTGCGGCCGTGTAGTATATCGCGCCCTGATATAAACCTCTATTAAAACTAAGAGCAAAACAGATATGACGCAAAAAGTAGTTGTTATTTATTCCGGCGGTATGGACTCATTTACCGTATTAAATAAAGCCCTGCAACAAGGCCATGATGTATATGCCCTATCATTTGACTATGGTCAGCGTCATGTAAAAGAGCTTAAAGTGGCGGCAAGTGTGTGTGAAAAATTAAACGTTCCACACAAAATTGTTGATATTTCGGCGATTAACCAACTTATTGGTGGCTCATCACTTACTGATGACATTGATGTGCCTGAAGGCCATTACGAAGAAGAAAGCATGAAAAGTACGATTGTACCTAATCGTAATATGATTTTGCTCTCGCTTGCTGTTGGTTACGCGGTATCACTTAAAGCTGGCCAAGTTTATTACGGCGCTCACTCTGGGGATCATGCTATTTACCCTGACTGCCGTCCTGAATTTGTGCAAAAAATGGATGATGTATGCCGTATTGCAAATTACGACGCTGTAGAAATTTTTAGCCCATACTTAAACAATACTAAAATTGGTATTTTAACCGACGGTATTGAAATGGGATTAGATTACAGCCAAACGTGGACTTGTTATAACGGCCGTGAAAAGGCCTGTGGTAAATGTGGCGCGTGCCAAGAACGCCTTGAAGCATTTGCACTAAATAACATTACAGACCCGTTAGAATACGAATAAGCACCAATTAATTAGTAATACAATTGCTGTAAACAAAAAAGGCTATCATCGATAGCCTTTTTTGTTTGTTTAATTTTAACGTAGAGATTACAACCAGCGTTTTACGCGCGCTTTATAGGCGGTAAACTCTTCGCCAAATAATTTAGTGAGCGCACGCTCCTCGGGTATTATTTGAAAAAACGTTAAATACGCAATAAACCCTATAATACATAAAAGTGCCCACAAGGAACTTAACCAAATACCCCACCCTGCTAAAATAAATGCAAAACCTACGTACATTGGGTTACGCGAAATCCGATAAATACCGCTAGTAATAAGTTTTGACGCTTGCTCAGGTTTATTAGGGTTTACAGTGGTGTTTGCTATTTTAAAACTCACCACCCCTGCAATACAAAAAACACACCCTATAATGACCAAACTTGCTGCTAAGTAGGTAATAAATGCGGTGAAATCAATAACACTGTAATGCGCAATAAGCGCCATTATGCCTGCAAAAAACAGCACAACAATAACGGGAGGTATTTTATTATTTAACATGGCAACTCACTGTATTGGCTAAAGTATGTTTATTATATGGTGGCTATGCAGCCATTAAACAATATCTGAAGTGTATAAATGATGAACACGCTCAAACCTGAGCTTAAGTAAAGTATACAAATTAAGTTACAATTGTCAGCTTTATCAAAAGCGCTTAAAGGTTATACTTTAACCATAAACGAATAATAAAATGATAAGGAATGAGGTTATGTCTGGAACTACGATGATTGTACTTATTGTGCTAATTTCGGTTGGCTCAGGAGTGGTTTACGATATGTATAAAAAGCATCTTGAGTTTAAGCATAAAATGCAAAACAACAACAGCGATGCCCATAAACAATTAGCTGAAACAGATGCACAAGTGCTTGCATTAAAAGAGCGTGTACAAACACTTGAGGCTATTGTTACCGATTCAAGCTTTAGCGTTAAAGATGAAATTAATAAACTTTAAATTGTTATAAGTAATTTGGATATAAATGTGCATTTTCTGGCTGCTCAATACCGTGAGCAGCTAAAAACCCACCAATAGCTTGCCCGCAGCCCTGTGGTGCTCGCCCGCTGTCTATCTCAAAATTTAACTGGTTAGCATGTTGCTTACCCATAGAGCAAAGCCCTACAGTACTTGGCGAGCGCATAGCGATACTTAAGTTACCTATTTGTTCAACCACAACGTGCTTACTAAAGCGGGCAAAACCTTTGTACTTAAATTGCTCGTTTACGTAATCATTGCTTGTGGCTACTAATGCTGTAATTAAGGCGTGTAAAAAGCTATTAGCGGATGGATCTGCTGTTAAAAACGCGATTGTTTTTTTATTAAACTCGCTAAGTTGGCAATCTTCACACAACAGCTCAACAGTATATAAATGTTGCTCGGCTATTTGCTGCTGGCTCTTAAGCTCAATACTTTTTCCTGCAAATACAATACATTTAAGCACTTCATCAACACGGCTTTCAGCACTTTCACTTTTAACAAGCTCAGGGTTTTGAGCCATTACCGGTAAGTCGTGATGGTTATTAAATGGCGTACTTGTTGCGCCACTTTGCATTAACTGAAAAAGCTCTCTTACTTCATGTTCACGCGCTACTTTTAACGCTAAAAATGCAGTTTGAATAAGTTCTGAAGTAGGTAAGTTTTCCTCTACTATCCAGCGTCTGCCAAATAATAGCTTTTTGGCTTTGCCTTCATTTGCAGATGCACTTTTTTGATAGTTATCTGGGCTCAGCACTGCTACTTGCAGGTAAATTTCTTCACCTTTTTGTGCAGCAAGCACTCTAAAGTGAGCCGAAAACTCAATACTCTCAAGCACTTCGTTTACGCTTTCAAGCGTGTGCTTGTAACGTAAAAAATGTTGTGGCACTACCCAGCTACTATTAGCCAATTGCACAAGGGGTGCATAAGAAATAGGTTGCTCGTAACTGTGTTGCCATTTTTGCTCATTGCTAAGCAAATGATTAATGTGACTCTTGTTATCTGACATAAATAAACCAAATAAACTCGCGTTGTGCGATATAAACTATGAACACATTACGTCGTCAATGTCGTAATTAGATCACATGTACGCCCTACTTTCGGGCTTTTTTAACTATCGGTGAGTTCTTGATAGTCTGTTATAACTTTTTGATAGTATGGCTTATCTTTATTGAGCATTTTATTATAATGATTTATGAGTTGCCGTTGGTACATAGCGTGCTCTGCACTACTAAAATCCCACATTTTATTGCCGGTGTGACTAATCTCATTATTGCTACTAAAGCTCACTTCAATCACTTCATAAAAACGTTTGTTGTCGTAAACTATTTGCTCACTTACAAGCCCTAAACCTAATTGCTTTAAACCGACTCGCAACTTATAAGTGTGATGCACTGGGCATAAAATAAACCGAACATTATTTAAATGCTCACTTACGTTATTAGCAGTAATTTGTTGTATTAAACTTAACAACAGCTCACCGCCAACACCTGCTATTACAACTACTTGGCTTTTACTTTGAGCAATTTCAATTTTGCCTACATCCTGACATAAGACCTGCCACTGCGGATTTTTATTACAGGTTTTTTGTAATTTATTAATAGATGATAATTGCGTTTCTAGGTCGTTCATTAAAGTGGCGACTATATCTACAAAAATAACTTGGTTTGCAGCTGCGCGTTTTAATAGCGCCATGCCTAAATAACCATGGTCGCAGCAGCAATCCCAAATAATACCGTGATGCTGCGAGATTAATGTATCAATGGCAGTTAGGCGTTTGCTGAGCTTCATTTAATCTGCAGATTGTGACGTTTTGTAGATAAGTGCTTTTAAGCTTCTGTCGCTGTCTACTTCAATAAAACGCTCGGTAGGGGCTAGGCGCTCAACAAATTCAATTGCGCCTTGGGTATGCTCGTTTATTAACGCTTTAAACGCCTCTTCGCTAAGCTCTGGGCTATTAGCGCACAATAACAATTGTGTGGTATCGCAAAGTAGCTCTGGCAACCTGCGCAGCACTTTTTGATAGTCTTTAGTTAATATAAAGCTGCCTTTTTGAAAGCTTGGCGGATCAACTATTATTAAGTCAAACGGGGCTGCTTTTTTTAGTTTTCCAAACGACTTTAAAATATCGTGAGGTAAAAAACTTACGCCACGCTCAAAACCATTTAATTGATGGTTTTGCTTGCCGACTTTAAGTACACCTTTGCTCATATCCATATTCATCACATGATCTGCCCCGCCTTGCATTGCGGCAAGCGAAAACCCACACGTGTACGAAAATAAATTAAGCACTTTGCCATGCTTACTATTAGCCATTACAAACTCACGGCCGCTGCGCATATCGGGAAATATTCCGGTATTTTGACGGCTCTGTAAATCAACCAAAAAACGAATGCCGTTTTCGGTTACAACATGCGGGTTAGATAATTGCCCATAAACCACGGTGTTTTGGCTTTGTACGCCAGCGCGTTGCTGATACACAAGTGAGCTAATAAGCTCTGGCTGGTTTTTTTGTGCCCACTGCCACACAACATCGGTAAGCTCGCTAAGTGTTTGCTCGTCAATTTCGTCGTACGAAACCAAAAACAAACTTGGCGGATAAAAGTCTAAATTAATATGACTTAACGCCTCAACACTATGGCCACGGCCATGAAAAACACGGCACAGTTCATTTTTTAAAATTGGCGCATCTTCAAGCGCAGTAATAAGAGGAGTAAAGTTTGCTGTCATTTTTAATTAATCAACTGTTGTTGTAGTTCATGTATTTCATCGCGAACAGAGCCCGCTTTTTCAAATTCTAGATCGCTTGCGTATGCATGCATTTTGGTTTCAAGCTGCTTAATTTGCACTGTAATTTCTTTCGCACTAAGTACCTTTTTAGAGTCTTTACGAACAAGTCTAAGGTTATCTTTAGGGCCGGCTTCTTCGCCTACATCCATCGCATCAAGAATCTTTTTGGCTAGTGAATGCGGTTCAATACCGTGTTCTATATTATAAGCATGCTGAATTTCGCGTCGGCGCGCTGTTTCGTCCATGGCCTTAGCCATCGATTTTGTAATTTTATCACCGTACAAAATAGCGCGGCCATCTAAGTGACGTGCTGCACGACCAATGGTTTGAATAATTGAACGCGCTGAGCGTAAAAAGCCTTCTTTATCGGCATCAAGTATAGCTACTAGCGCCACCTCTGGCATATCCAGACCTTCTCGAAGTAAGTTAATACCCACTAACACATCAAACACGCCTGCACGTAAATCACGAATAATTTCAACCCGTTCAACCGTGTCTATGTCTGAATGTAAGTAACGCACTTTTACGTCGTGCTCACTTAAGTAATCGGTTAAATCCTCAGACATACGTTTGGTCAAAGTGGTTACAAGTACGCGTTCGCCCTTCTCTACACTTTTATAAATTTCTGAAAGTAAATCATCAACCTGATCGCCTACTGGGCGCACTTCAATAAGTGGATCGAGCAAGCCTGTTGGGCGAATTACTTGCTCTGCTATTGCGCCCACACAACGGTCTAACTCAAAGTCGCCTGGCGTTGCCGATACATAAATTGTTTGTGGTGAAATAGCTTCAAATTCTTCAAAGCGCAGCGGCCTGTTGTCCATTGCTGAGGGCATTCTGAAGCCATACTCAACCAGGTTTTCTTTTCGGCTTCTGTCGCCTTTATACATTGCCCCAATTTGCGATACGGTTACGTGCGACTCATCAATAATCATCAATGCGTCGTCTGGGAGGTAATCAAGTAATGTGGGTGGCGGATCGCCCGGCGTACGACCCGATAAATAGCGGCTGTAGTTTTCTATACCAGAGCAATAACCTAGCTCCCGCATCATTTCTATATCGTATTGCGTACGCTGCGTTACGCGTTGCTCTTCTACTAATTTATTAGCACTGAGTAACTGGGCTCTTCGATCTTTTAGTTCTTCTTGTATTTTATCGATAGCACCGAGTATTTTTTCACGCGGGGTAACATAGTGTGTTTTTGGATAGATAGTGGTGCGTATTATATGCTTTTCGACGGCGCCTGTAAGCGGATCAAAAATACTCAAGCGCTCTATTTCGTCATCAAACATTTCTACGCGAATTGCGAAGGTGCTAGATTCTGCAGGAAATATATCAACCACTTCACCACGAACACGATATGTACCACGGCTAAAATCTATATCGTTGCGGGTGTATTGTATTTCAGCTAGGCGACGTAGCATGTCGCGTTGGTCTACTTTTTCGCCCACTTTTAAAAGTAGCATCATTTTCATGTATGATTTAGGGTCGCCCAAACCATAAATAGCCGATACCGACGCCACAATAATGGTGTCGCGACGCTCAAGCAGTGCTTTGGTCGCACTTAAACGCATTTGTTCTATATGCTCGTTTATCGAGGCATCTTTTTCAATAAATGTGTCGCTAGATACAACATAGGCTTCTGGCTGGTAGTAATCGTAATACGATACAAAATACTCAACCGCATTTTTAGGGAAAAACTCTTTCATTTCGCCGTATAGCTGCGCGGCAAGCGTTTTATTGTGCGCCATTATTATTGTCGGACGGTTTAAATCGTTAATAATATTAGCCATGGTAAAGGTTTTACCTGTACCGGTGGCACCTAATAAAGTTTGGTGTGCAAGGCCTGCTTCTAATCCTTCACATAGCTGCTTAATCGCTGTGGGCTGATCGCCTGCTGGTTTAAAATGTGATTTTAACTGAAAATGGTCGCTCAATTATTGCACTCCTGTAACGATTCGCCGCTCAGCGCTTCTAGTTTTTTCATAAACCATTTGTATGCCACTATTGCTGTAAATAAGTTACCTAAAGCAGCGCCAATAAATAGCCCTAATAATCCGGCTATTTCGTTGCCTACATAAGCAAATGGTACATAAAATATGAATAACCGAATGACACTTAATACCAATGCGTACATTGGTTTGTGTAAAGCATTAAACGATGAATTTGATAATATGATCACCCCTTGTAAGCCATAACTTAGCGGGATGGTATAAATAAAGAGTTTAATTACATCTATTACAGCTTGTTCTTTACCAAATAATTGGCTTATAACACCTGAAAATGCAATGAGTAATACGTAAATGGCAAATTGCCATACCATCACAAATTTTAGTGTGCCGGTATACGCTTCTTTAACGCGGCATAATTTGCCAGCGCCAAAGTTTTGGCTAACAAATGGCGGTAATGTCATCGATAGCGCAAGCACTAATATACTTGCAATAGATTCTATTCGACTTCCCACTCCAAATGCGGCTACGGCCTCAGGCCCGTGGTGCGCAACCATAGCGGTCATTACGGCCATTGCAACTGGTGTAAGCATGTTTGCGCCGGCAGCAGGCAAACCAATTTTTAATATTTTACGAATAGCGCCCGTCACTGTTTGCTTGCCTGCTTTTAGGCTCAACAAGCGTTTTTTAACCGCTAATATATATAAAATAATAACCACAGCAACCGACCATGCAATAACGCTTGCTATGGCCGCACCTTGAATACCTAACGCTGGTACAGGCCCAAAACCAAATATCAATATAGGGTCGAGTACGGCGTTTATAAGCCCTGCTCCACCCATTACTATACTTGGCGTTTTTGTATCGCCACTGGCGCGCAGTACCGAGTTACCAATCATTGGGGTTATTAAAAATACACTACCAATAAACCATATATTCATGTATTCGTGTATTAACGGCAATACTTGTGCGCCCGCTCCTAGCAAAGTAAATATGGGGTCAATCAGTAAATACCCAACAGATGACAACACAATAACCAGAACCACACCAACCATTAAAGAAATACTGGCGTCAAAACGCGCTTCATCTATTTTATTACTACCGAGCGCTTTTGCTATTACTGCCGATGTACCGATCCCCAGCCCTATTGCTAAGCTAATAACGGTAAAGGTAACCGGAAATGTAAAGCTCACCGCTGCAAGCGGCTCAGTGCCTAGTAAGCTTATAAAAAATGTATCGACAATATTGAACATCATTAGCGTGATCATGCCGAATATCATCGGGATGGTCATCGTCTTTAATGTGGGCAAGATGGGATCGTTTAGTAAATCTGGGCGAGTCTGGGATTTTGAAATTGCGCGCATGAAATAAATAGGCCTCTTTTACTGAACGAATCATTTTAAAGCATCAAGGCAGTTCAAGCCACGGATTTATCACTACAATTGAAGTAATTAAAAAAGTAAAGATTCGAAAAAATAGTAAAACTTAGTTTTTGCATCTTTTTGTTAAAATAGAGCCTAAACACACCAAAAACCAATTAAAACACATTTTTATAACTTTTATTACAAACACCCAGTGATATATGATGCTTTTTTACACAAAGGTACTGCTTGGTTTATCGTTACGAAAAAATTCCCTCATCGAGTTGCATACATTCAGCATCAAATCATAACCCATTGTTTTATATTGAATTAAAAATAGTGATTTAAAAGCTTGAAATCGTTGTAGCACCCTAAACCATTGGTGCCGATGATGTTCTTAAAGTTTCATAAACAGAGTTATCCACAGAAACCGTGGATAACTCATTCAAACCCGCATTTATAAAGGCTTTGAGAGAGCCTCCATTTTCGGTGATATCCAACCAATTGACCATTTGTTAATTGTGGCATTTTTATAAACTCACGCTAAAAACTGTAGCTCACCAATTTTTCTTCTTAACATAGTTGTACGTTAGGTATAAAAAAACGTTTAATACAAAGTTAAGTTATTGATTGCTCTATTTTTGAACGGATAAAACAAATTCTCATTTTATACATAGTGATTAGATCACAATTTAGATCAAAAAATATTTCTGCGAATATACGCATAGGTATATTTTTAGAAAATTAAAACAAAAAACGAATTAAATACGAAAAATATCGCTAAGTAAAAAATGAGTTTTTATGTTTTTGAGTTGTTTTTTAATAACAAGCCACTTTAATACCGTGTTTAATTTAACCAATTTGAAGACTCAGCAATAATAAAAGTCACATTGTTATTCTTAAATTTTTAAAAAAGTAACTTTAATAGAGCTATAAAACACGCAGATCGAACACAAAAACAACGAATAAACCTCTTTTTTCAATTTATGACTTTTATATGTTGACACTTTGCGGCGCGGTCATTAATATTTCGCCCCGTTGAAAGGCAAGACGCTTCCCCCTTAGCTCAGTTGGTTAGAGCGACGGACTGTTAATCCGCAGGTCCCCCGTTCGAGTCGGGGAGGGGGAGCCAAGTTTTTCAACCATAAACGATTCCCCCTTAGCTCAGTTGGTTAGAGCGACGGACTGTTAATCCGCAGGTCCCCCGTTCGAGTCGGGGAGGGGGAGCCAAGTTTATGTTTATGATGTAGTTCCCCCTTAGCTCAGTTGGTTAGAGCGACGGACTGTTAATCCGCAGGTCCCCCGTTCGAGTCGGGGAGGGGGAGCCAAATCATCATAATAATATCACTACTTTAGTTCCCCCTTAGCTCAGTTGGTTAGAGCGACGGACTGTTAATCCGCAGGTCCCCCGTTCGAGTCGGGGAGGGGGAGCCAATTCTAAGAATTTCATAGACATCTCAAGCTAATTCCACTACTCTTCCTTATATAACTAAAGCATTAGTTTATTCCTTAATGCGCTGTACTTAGTTTATTAATCAAGGACTTGATTCCTTCCCTTTTGAATTATTAAAAGACTGAAAACATGGCTGGATTTAAAAAACTTATTTTTATACAAATTATCTCTTGGTTATTGTGTGTTGCAGCAGGAAGCTACTTCATATCTATAAGCTTTGATACTGCGGTAAGTGATGCACAAAAAAGTGCGCAAACTACTGTTACTAAGTATATTAATGACCTTTCTTTAGACGATATTTCTGCTCAAAATTTAAAACAATCAATTGCAGATGGTAAAACGTTTTCAAGCTTCACCCTAAGAGATTACCAAGGGGCTGAAATATTTAGCATTAACCCCCCTACTCAATTACCAATGTTTGCTGATTTTGTACTCTCTAACTTTAACTCAGTGCGCCCTCAATTTGCTGTAAATGACGCCTCAGATATAAAAGTTGAATTTGTACTTAACATTGAGCATTTAGCGTCGCAGCTACAAACGTCCCTTTTTATTGTTATTTTGATTTCTGCCATTTTAGTTATTATTCCAATAATTCTAATGAAATCTATTTTTTACCATTTAAATAAAAACATAAGTACAACAGTTGCTGACATTATCGATATTTATATCAATCAAAACCAAGTTGATAATGATTTAGAAACAGCACTAGATGGCACTCGATTGAAAAAAATGGGAAAAGATTTAGTACCTAGCTTTAATCGATTATCACATTTCTTAAAAAACAAAAACGAAGACATACAAAGCGCTGCTATGACTATTAAGCATGAAGCGTACAAAGATGTAATTACCTCCCTTGGTAATCGTAATATGTTTGTTGAGTACTACGAAAAAAATATTGAAAACACTGAGCAAAGTACATTTGGATCTTTAGCTATGGTTCGTTGTAGCGAACTACAAGCTATAAACCAAAGCCGTGGTTATCAAAAAGGTGATGAGTACGTTAAGGGCGTTGCCGATATTATTAAGCATATAAGCGGCACTTACACTGGCAGCCAAGTATTTAGATTAAACAGCTCTGACTTTGCGGTAGTACTCCCCCACATTCCTTTAAAAGAAGCTGAGCGCTTTGGTGAAAACCTGCAATCGCGCTTCACGCAGTACCAACAAAACCAAGAGTTAAGCTCGGTAGCTAATACGGGTATTGTAGGTTACGAAAAAGGTAAGCCGTTAGGCGAATTGCTTTCTGTTGTTGATAACGCGATGAGTATGGCGCAATCAAAACAAGTAAACGCATGGCACGTACAACGCGAAACCGATTTAGTTAATAACGTAAGTGCGGGTTTTGGTAATCAAAACTGGCGTAAGGTTATTAAAGAAGTTATTGAATCTAAGCGCGTGCATTTAGTGATGCAAAACATTATGCCGCTTGGTAAAAGCATAAAAGCCTACGCTGAAGTACAAGTTCGATTTAAAACAGAAGACAATCAAGTACTGCCTACCGCTTCTTTTTTAGCGATGGCCGAAAAGCTTGATATGGCAATAGAAATTGATCGCCTGATAATAGACTCTTCTCTTGAAAAGGTTAAAAGCCGTAATTTATCTGAAAAGTTTTTTGGTTTAAACGTAACAGCCTCTAGTGCACACAACGATCAGTTTGTAATTTGGCTAGAGCGCCGATTATTGAAAGATACGCATATTGCATCTAAACTAGTATTTGAAGTAAGTGAGTTTGGTTTACAGCAAAACATCAAGGCTAGTAAGCGCTTTATCGACATGGTTCACCGTGTTGGCGCACGCGTTACTGTTGAACGTTTTGGTGTTGGCTTGACTTCATTTAAGTTTTTCCGCGATTTAAAACCTGACTTTATTAAAATGGACGCAAGTTATACTCGCGGCCTAGAAGACGATAAAAACAATCAGTACTTTATGCGCTTAATGGTCGATTTAGCCCACCGTATTGGTGTTAGCGTATTTGCTGAGGGCGTTGAGAGCCAAGAAGAGAAACACATAATAGAAACTTTGTGTTTAGATGGCGTTCAAGGTTATTACATAGAAAAACCTAAAGATATTTAATTAGTTTTTAATTAATAAAAAAAAGAGCATTCGTTGCTCTTTTTTTGTTTCTGCTATTTGAGTAATTCCTTACATCAAAATCACATTAATTTTACAGCCTTGTGATCAATATGTTTGTCCTTGCGTTTATTTAACTGATAACGACTCGCAAATGTTGTTTATCGGGGCAGAAAAAAGGATAATACGCAGGACTTTAATAGCGTGAGGCACACATGACAGAATATGTCTTGTTATTGATTGGAACCGTTCTGGTTAATAACTTTGTATTAGTACAATTTTTAGGCTTATGTCCGTTTATGGGCGTATCAGGTAAGCTTGATACAGCGATTGGTATGTCTTTGGCAACCACGTTTGTGCTTACCCTTGCCTCTGTAACTAGCTATTTAGTTAACCAATATATTTTAATCCCTCTGGATATCGAATTTTTACGTACCATGAGCTTTATTTTGGTAATTGCCGTTGTAGTGCAATTTACCGAAATGGTTGTACGTAAAACAAGCCCTACTCTATATCGTTTACTAGGCATATTTTTACCGCTGATCACCACTAACTGTGCGGTATTAGGTGTAGCTCTATTAAATATCAAAGAAGATCATTCATTTTTACAATCTGCAGTGTATGGTTTTGGTGCTGCGGTTGGTTTTTCTTTAGTGCTTGTATTGTTTGCAGCGCTACGAGAACGCTTAGCAGCAGCTGACGTTCCTACGCCTTTTAAAGGCGCCTCCATTGCAATGATCACCGCAGGCTTAATGTCGATGGCGTTTATGGGTTTTACTGGATTAGTGAAGTTTTAATATGACCTTGTTTTATGCCTTGATAGCGATTGGCTCGCTAGCACTCGTTTTTGGACTTATTTTAGGATTTGCAGCAATTCGCTTTCGTGTTGAAGGCAACCCTATTGTTGAGCAAATTGATACCATTTTGCCGCAAACTCAATGTGGACAATGTGGCTACCCGGGCTGTCGCCCTTACGCCGAAGCTATAGCCAATGGCGATGAAATAAATAAATGCCCTCCGGGCGGCGAATCAACTATGAAAAAGCTTGCCGGCTTAATGGGGGTTGATGAAAAACCACTTGCAGGCGGCGAGCAAGCAGAACCTATAAAAACAGTGGCTTATATTCGCGAAGATGAATGTATTGGCTGTACCAAATGTATTCAGGCCTGCCCTGTTGACGCTATTTTAGGCGCGACTCGTCAAATGCACACCGTGTTAATTGATGAATGTACTGGCTGTGATTTATGTGTTGAGCCTTGCCCTGTAGATTGCATTGATATGCTACCTGTAGCCGAAACTAAACAAAACTGGAAATGGCAGCTAGATGCTATTCCTGTTACACAAATAGATTAGAGGTTTGAGTGGACAAGTTACTTGAACAAATAAAAAAAGGCACGGTGTGGGCATTTCCTGGCGGCATACACCCACCACAACAAAAATCACTCTCTAATAGTGCGAGTATCACTCGCCTACCTTTGCCCGATAAACTCATTGTTGCGCTTAAGCAACACATAGGCGCAAACGGTAAGTTACTTGTAGAAAAAGGCCAACACGTCTTAAAAGGCCAACCACTTACAGCACCTGCTGCTAACTGGTCGGTACCTGTGCATGCTCCAAGCTCTGGTGTGGTTACTGATATTGCACCTATGCCATCAGCACATCCATCGGCCCTACCTGAACTAAGTGTTATTATTGAACCAGACGGCAAAGACGAATGGGTAGCTCTAAATAAAAATAAAAATCCTACTGAGCTTAGTCATGACGAGCTAATAAATATTATTCACCAAGCCGGCATTAGCGGTATGGGTGGTGCTGGCTTTCCTACTTATGTGAAAGCAGATACTAAGCAACCTATCGAATTTTTGATTGTAAATGCTGTTGAGTGCGAACCTTATATTACTGCCGATGACGTTTTAATGCGCGAACACGCTAAAGAAGTTATCCAAGGCATTGAAATAATGCAGCAGCTTTTAAACCCAACACTGTGCATTGTGGGTATAGAAGATAATAAGCCTGAAGCTATTGCAGCAATGAAGCAAGCAGCTGAGCATAACTCAAAAATCATTATTCAAACGGTGCCCACTATTTACCCCTCTGGCGGTGAAAAGCAGTTAATTAAATTACTTACCAACCGTGAAGTTCCTAGCATTGGTATTCCTGCCGATATTGGTATTTTAGTGCACAACACGGGTACTTTGTTTGCCGTACAACAAGCCGTTTATGAAGGCAAACCGCTAATTGAGCGTATAGTTACAGTAACAGGTAACACTATTCATAAGCCTGGAAATGTATGGGCACTACTTGGCACTGAAATAAAGCACTTACTTGATTGCCAAGGGTTCTCGCCTGTACCTCAGCAAAGTGTTGTGATGGGCGGCCCGATGATGGGATTTACGCTACCCACAGTACGTATTGGCATAGTTAAAACAACTAACTGTATTTTAGCGCCCGATCATAAAGAGCTAGCAGAGCCCGGCCCTGAAAAAGCCTGTATACGTTGTAGCGCTTGTGCTGATGCCTGCCCTGCTTCTTTATTACCACAGCAATTGCAGTGGTTTGCTAAATCAAAAGAGTACGACAAACTACAAGAGCATAATTTATTTGACTGTATTGAGTGTGGTGCTTGTGCATATGTGTGCCCAAGCGAAATCCCTCTTGTACAGTACTACCGTATAGCCAAAGTTGAAATTAAAGAACAACAAGCTGACAAAATTAAAGCCGACAGAGCAAAAGAGCGTTTTGATGCACGAAAAGAGCGTTTAGATCGCGAGCAAGAAGAACGTCAAAACCGCCATAAACGTAAACCTGCCGCTAAATCTGCTGACGAAAAGCAAAAAGTAGCAGAGGCACTAGCCCGCGTTAAAAATAAATCAGATAACGGCGATGAAAAATCAGCTGTTGCAGCTGCTATTGCACGCGCTAAAGCTAAAAAGCTAGGCGATCAATCTGCTGAATTAGAACCAGACAACAGCGAAGTAGCAAAAGAGCGCGCACTACGTAAAGAACAAGCGCGTAAATATAAAGAGCAAAAATCTCAAACAGATGAATCGGCCGAGACTGCACCCGTTGATGATAAAAAATCAGCAGTCGCTGCAGCCATTGCTCGCGCTAAAGCTAAAAAAGCAAGACAAGCATTAGACAACGCTGAACAAGCAGCAAGTGAAGAGCCACAAACTGATGCCCCTATTGATGATAAAAAGTCAGCCGTAGCGGCGGCCATTGCTCGTGCTAAAGCCAAAAAGGCAGCACAAGCATTAGATAACGCTGAACAAACAGTAAGTGAAGAGCCGCCTGTTGATGATAAAAAGTCAGCAGTAGCGGCGGCTGTTGCGCGTGCTAAAGCTAAAAAAGCGGCTAAAGCATTAGATGGCGCTGAGCAAACCGTGAGTGAAGAGCCACAAAGCGATACGCCTGCTGATGATAAAAAAGCAGCCGTAGCGGCGGCCATTGCTCGCGCAAAAGCCAAAAAAGCGGCTAAAGCATTAGAAGACGCTGAGCAAAAAGTGAGTGAAGAGCCACAAAGCGATGCCCCTGTTGATGACAAAAAGGCAGCGGTAGCGGCGGCTATTGCCCGCGCTAAAGCTAAAAAAGCAGCTAAAGCATTAGAAGAAACCGAGCAAACCGTGAGTGAAGAGCCACAAAGCGCGGCACCCGTTGATGATAAAAAAGCAGCGGTAGCGGCGGCCATAGCTCGTGCTAAAGCTAAAAAAGCGGCTAAAGCACTAGAAGATACCGAACAAACTCAGCCCCAAGAGCCACAAGTTGATAGCGCAGCACCTAAGAGTGCAGAAAGTAACACCGATGACTCATCAGATCTTATTAACGCAGATAAACCTAAATCAGCAGACGATAAGAAAAAAGCCGCCGTGGCTGCTGCAATTGCGAGAGCAAAAGCTAAAAAGTTACAAAAAGAAGGAAATAATCAGTCATGAAATTAACCATGGCCAGTTCGCCGCATAATCACAGCCATAAATCGTTAACGCGATTAATGCTTAGCGTTATTGCTGCGTGTATTCCTGGGCTAATTGCTCAAGTTTTCTTTTTTGGAACAGGTGTACTTATTCAACTGGTACTAGCGCTTGTTGCTGTAAGCGTATTTGAAGCTGCAATAATGCTAATGCGCAAACGCCCTGTTTGGCCTGCATTAAGTGATGGCAGTGCGTGGCTTACTGCTGTGTTACTGGCACTGAGTATCCCTCCACTTGCACCTTGGTGGATAATTATTATTGGCTGTTTATTTTCTATTGTTATAGTTAAACAGCTTTATGGCGGCCTTGGGTTTAACTTATTCAATCCAGCAATGGCGGCTTATGTACTGCTTTTAGTTTCGTTTCCGGTACAAATGACCGCATGGTTGCCTGTTACCGATTTAATAAATACACCAATAGGCTTTGCAGATCAGCTAAGGCTAATATTTACCGATTTTACGGCCTCTGGGTTTAGCCTTGATCAAGTACGCGCAGGGGTTGATGGCCTAACAATGGCAACACCGCTGGATACGGTTAAAACAGACATAGCACACGGTTTAACCGTTACCGAAAGCATGCAAAAGCCATTATTTAACGAATGGGCTGGCCTTGGTTGGGTGTGGGTTAACTTAGGCTTTTTAGTGGGTGGTTTATACTTATTAAAAACAAAAATAATTAACTGGCATATTCCTGTCAGTTTTATCGCAAGTTTAGCTGTATGTAGTGCTATTGGTTATATCGCATCACCAGGTACAGAGCCGGGCACCCTATTTCACTTATTAAGTGGTGCCACTATGATGGGGGCCTTTTTTATAGCAACCGATCCGGTATCTGCAGCAACAACTAACAAAGGGCGCTTAATTTATGGCGCGCTAATTGGCTTACTAATTTATTTAATTCGTACCTTTGGTGGTTTTCCTGATGCCATCGCATTTAGCGTATTATTGATTAATATTGCAGTGCCGCTAATAGACTACTACACACAGCCACGTACTTATGGCCATGGAGCAGTAAAATGATCATTTCGTCAATGGCTAAAAATGGTGCTATTTTAACTGCGTTTGCGTTAGCAACAACGGGCTTAGTTGCCTCTATCAACGCGCTTACTGCCGATAAAATTGCAGAGCAAGAACAACTGCAACTTACTGCGCAGCTACAAGAAGTGCTCGACCCAAAATCGTACGACAATCAATTATCAAAAGATTGCGTAATTATTACTGATGAAAAACTAGGCCCACACGCAAACCAAGTAATTTACCGTGCTCGTAAAAACAATAAACCAGTCGCTGTTGTTATTAGGCATGTTACGCCAAACGGCTACAGTGGCGATATTAACTTATTAACAGCTGTATTGAGCGATGGCACTATTGCTGGCGTTCGTACGACTAAACACGAAGAAACCCCTGGTTTAGGCGACAAAGTAGAAGTTAAAAAATCACTTTGGATCACAACATTTAAAAGCTTAACGGTTGAAGGCGAAGAAGACGCTCGCTGGGCTGTAAAAAAAGATGGCGGCCAGTTTGATCAATTTACAGGCGCGACCATAACGCCACGTGCTGTTGTGGGCTCTGTTAAAAATGCCGTATTGTTCGCACAAACTAATTTTGATGATATTTTTGCAGCACCTAATGCCGAATGTATGGAGGTAGCTAAATGAGTGAGTTAAAAACATTATACAAAGAAGGTGTATGGGTAAATAACCCTGCCCTTGTGCAGCTTTTAGGTTTATGTCCACTGCTTGCCGTTACCTCAACTGTAACAAATGCCTTAGGTTTAGGCTTAGCAACTTTACTCGTACTAATAGGCTCAAATGTTACCGTATCAATTGTGCGTAACTGGGTGCCAAAAGATATTCGTATACCTGTATTTGTAATGATCATCGCGGGCTTTGTAACAATAGTTCAATTACTTATGAACGCTTATACCTTTGGTTTATATCAATCATTGGGAATTTTTATTCCGTTGATTGTAACTAACTGCGCCATTATTGGCCGCGCCGAAGCATACGCCTCTAAAAACCCTGTTCATTTATCAGCATTTGACGGCCTAATGATGGGCTTAGGCTTTATGGCTGTACTATTAGTATTAGGTACTATGCGCGAACTAATCGGCCAAGGTACGCTGTTTGACGGTGCCGACTTATTACTTGGCCCATGGGCACAGAGCTTGCGCATAGAAGTATTTAATTTTGATAACCAATTTTTACTCGCAATTTTACCACCGGGTGCCTTTTTAGGTCTTGGACTACTTATTGCTGCTAAAAACGTAATTGACGCACAAATAAAATCAAAGCAAATTGCACCGCCAGAGGCTGAAAAAGGCCCTCGAGCACGTGTTACTAGCTTAACTTAAGGGGAAAACGTATTAGAGCAACAATTAGCACTAATACGTTTTAAGTTGCATGAATAAAGAAAAACGTCACCAAATACTGTCGCGCCTGCGCGACAATAACCCGCACCCAGTTACAGAGCTTGAATATTCAAGCCCATTTGAGTTACTAGTAGCAGTAACTCTTTCAGCACAAGCAACCGATGTAGGCGTTAATAAAGCCACTCGAAAGTTGTTCCCTGTTGCTAATACACCGCAAGCCATTTTAGATATAGGTCACGATACACTGCGTGATTATATAAAAACCATCGGCTTATTTAATTCTAAAGCTGCCAACGTTTACAAAATGTGCCAAATTTTGGTGAATGAACATAACAGCATCGTGCCAGAAAATCGTGAAGCCCTAGAAGCCCTACCAGGCGTTGGCCGTAAAACCGCTAATGTTGTACTCAATACAGCCTTTGGCTGGCCTGTAATAGCCGTAGATACACACATATTTCGTGTTTCTAATCGTACCAAGCTTGCCATGGGTAAAGACGTAGTTGCTGTAGAACAAAAGCTTGAAAAGGTTGTACCAAAAGAATTTAAAGTAGACGTTCACCATTGGTTAATACTGCACGGGCGTTACACCTGCGTAGCGCGTAAACCAAAGTGTGGCAGCTGTATTATTGAAGACTTGTGTGAGTTTAAAGAAAAAACTGATTAGTTCCAAAAGCGCGGCAAGTAGTCGCGAGTTTACCTCGCGCAATGAAGCACAAGCCTCAAAACCCCAAAAGCGCGGCATAAAGCCCCGCCTACAAATACAACGCCAACCCTGTAGTCGCGAGTTTACCTCGCGCAATAAAGCACAAGCCCCAAAATCCCAAAAGCGCGGCATAAAGCCACGCCTACAAATACAACGCCAACCCTGTAGTCGCGAGTTTACCTCGCGCAATAAAGCATAAGCCCCAAAATCCCAAAAGCGCGGCATAAAGCCACGCCTACAAATACAACGCCAACCCTGTAGTCGCGAGCTTACCTCGCGCAATAAAGCACAAGCCCCAAAATCCTAAGAGCGCGGCATAAATCCACGCCTACAAATACCACGCCAACCCTGTAGTCGCGAGTTTACCTCGCGCAATAAAGCACAAGCCTCAAAATCCCAAAATCCCAAAATCCCAAAAGCGCGGCATAAAGCCACGCCTACAAATACCACGCCAACCCTGTAGTCGCGAGTTTACCTCGCGCAATAAAGCACAAGCCTCAAAAGCGCGACATAAAGCCGCGCCTATCAATCCATCTAGATAAAACATTTTTATACGTGAGGGCATGTTAGTGAAATTGTACAATTATTAGAACATTATCAAAGTATTAATTTCACAACGCTCACTCCTTTGGTTATGCTAGTGAGCATTATAAAATTATATTGCGAAACCCTCTATGCTACCTCTACTTCGTATCTTGATAATTGAACAAGACCCAGCCACCTTACAAGGGCTTTCAACTAATCTGTCAAAGACCATTCCTAACTTTGAGCGAGACGATATTCATATCGATATTATTGAATGCCTCGAGCTTAAACACGCGCTGGAATGTGTAGAGGAAGATGGTGATATTCAAGCCGTGGTTCTCAGTTGGGATATGCACAACAAAGTGGGTGAGCGGATGTATAGCCGCTTTATCGAGGATTTAAAGGCAATTCGTCTTGAGTTACCGGTTTATGTTATTGGCGACGACACAAAAGGGCTGGAGATCGTAAACGAATCAGAAGAAATCGAATCATTCTTTTTTAAAGGTGAAGTGATTTCTGACCCAGAAGCGATTTTAGGTTATATGATCAACGATTTTGACGACCGCTCTGAAACGCCATTTTGGACGGCGTATCGTCGTTACGTTGGTGAAGCAAACGACTCTTGGCATACACCGGGTCATAGTGGGGGTTCTAGCTTTAGAAACTCACCTTACATCAAAGATTTTTATCAGTTTTACGGCCGCAATGTATTTGTTGGCGACCTGTCGGTTTCGGTAGACTCGCTAGGTTCATTATCAGACAGCACTAATACTATTGGTCGCGCTCAAGAATCAGCTGCGGCGACGTTTGAAGTTAAGCACACCTACTTTGTTACAAATGGTTCATCTACCTCAAATAAAATCATTTTGCAGACACTCCTGCGCAAGGGAGATAAAGTAATTGTCGACCGTAATTGCCATAAATCAGTACACTATGGCATCTTGCAATCAGCTAGTTACCCCATTTATTTGGCGAGTATCTTAAATCCAAAATATGGAATTTTCGCGCCACCGTCGTTGGCCGACATCAAGTTAGCAATTGAAAACAATACTGATGCTAAATTACTAGTGCTTACCGGTTGTACCTACGATGGCCTACTTAGCGACCTAAAACAAGTCGTGGATTATGCTCATCAATATGGTATTAAGGTGTTTATAGATGAAGCCTGGTTTGCATACTCTTTGTTTCATCCTAGCTTTCGTCATTATTCTGCAATACATGCTGGGGCTGACTACATTACGCATTCGGCGCATAAAGTAGTATCGGCGTTTTCTCAAGCGTCTTATATTCATATTAACGACCCCGATTTTGATGCTGATTTCTTTCGAGAGATTTATAGCATCTACGCCAGCACATCGCCAAAATATCAGCTTATTGCATCGCTTGACGTGTGCCAAAAGCAATTAGAGATGGAAGGCTATAAGCTGCTCAATGCGCTGCTAAATCATGTTGAAGAGTTTAAACAACAGATGGCCTCGCTTAAGCAAATTAAAGTATTAGCTAAGCAAGACTTTATGGAAATATTCCCGCATTTTAGTGGTGATAATATGGGTCACGATCCATTAAAAATCCTTATTGATATTAGTGAGCTACCTTACTCATTAAAAGATATTCATAAATATCTACTGGATGAAATTGGGCTAGAGATAGAAAAATACACACACAGCACCATTTTGGTTTTACTGACGCTTGGCGGCACGCGCTCAAAAATAATTCGTTTGTACAATGCGTTGAAAAAGCTAGACAGCGGTAAGGTAAAACTATCGAAATCGACGCGCAGAGCTCGCTTACCTGAAAATTTACCTGCCATCGACTTGGCGTGTATTCCAAGCGATGCTTTTTATGGCGATCGCGAATCTGTGCCGATTAGCAAAAGTAACAACCGCATTTGTGCCGGTTTAGTTACTCCATACCCACCGGGCATTCCGCTTTTGGTACCGGGCCAGCATATTACTGATGACCACATTGAATATTTGCAAGAATTGGCAAGCCAAGGACTGACGATTCAAGGCAGTTTCGATGGTGAAATTTATGTTCTTAAGGGTAAGGTTAAAAAATAAAGGTATTGGTTTAATACTATCTCGATAATAATACCAATCTGCTTATATACGGGGTCTATTTAACGTTAAGAAAATTACGCTAGAACTAGGCAAAAATTTTTGTATCTAGTTGTTCTAAATAAAAAATTTTTAACGACGTTATAGTGCAATTTAATTCGTTAAATTGATCAAAGATTTATGCAGGTTGGTATAATTACTGGTGGCAGTGCCGCAAGACATTGCCGCAGTAACAGTATTGAGAAGTAAAATACAAAGTGGGATAAATCATTTTTATAAATGTTAACTAGTTTTAGTTAAAAAAAAGCAAGCCAGATGGCTTAATGCCAGTCAGTTAAGCTGACTGGCATTTTTCTTTTTATGGGGATACTTAGATGGTTTTGGCTTAACCCATCGGGGATATCTTCTATCCTCTCGTCTAGCTGGAAGCTTAAATAAGACCAGTGTACTGAGTAAGTGCTGCCAGTGTATTGGAATGTTCCCTGGACTCATTATAGATACTGACGAGAAATACTGAATGACAGCCATCGAACTGCTAGAGAAACTAAGCTGGTTAGGCCATATCCCTGTGACTGTCGCGGCCATCGTCATTATTCTTCGTATTAAATTATAGGCGAGTAACACGCCCCATAGCTCCTGACGCACCATGTCTGGACGTTTACTTCTCAAATGGTATGCGCTATCAAGCATGGTTTGTTTGATTTCTCTAAACCCAAGTTCTATCTCCCAACGATGACAATATAATTCAACAATTTCATTACCTGGATAACGCAATCTATCCGTCATCGAGGTTAATATACGGTAGCTTTTGCCCTTTATTGTTTTACTGATTAATCTCGCTTTAATCGTTTCAGGAACATCGGGAAAGTTTTTTTGTGCATGCTTTGTTGTTTTCAATTCAATGATATGGTCATTTTTACCCGCGCTGGAGATGATTTCATACTGTAAGTCGGGCCTTGCAGGTATCAGCCAGTGCCTCATCTTCCCAGTTTGGTGCCAACGATTTAACAGGCCTAAAGAATAATATCCTTTATCAAACATAGTCAGTGAATTATCTGGTGTACGTTCAATTAAACGCTCAGCTAATTTCATCTCGTTGGTTTTATAGTTATCAAACTCGCTACTGAGCAGTTGATGGCTGGTCAATTCCATATGACAGACCATGCGTATTTGAGGAAAGGCCGTATCACCGTATTGGTTGCTACCAGAAGAGAAGGCTTTACGATTATCCGGCGTGTCGGCTGTTCGCCACACAACACCGTCAACAGCTAATAGATTGAAACCATTCCATGTTTCGAATGACTGTTGCTTATACATTGATTGAGCAGATTTATTGAAAACGTGTTTAACGGAATCATCACCTAACCTTTGTCTCGCCTGTACCATCGCACTTGGAGCAACGAGTTGGTTCTTGCCTGGTAACATGATATCTAGCTTATTAGCGATATTCCAAACCGATTCTTTTCGAAACAATGCCATGCCAATAACTGACCACAAAACGGCCTCAAGCGGTAGCCTTCGCTTACGAACGGTTGCAATCCCAGCTTGTTGAAAACCTTGTTCAATGATTTCAGGGTCAAGAATTTCTGATAATTTTTCAAAGGTATGGTATCGGCTGCTTTCTTCAAGTGTTGCTTGCAGTGCTTGTTCTATATTCACAAAAAAATCCGTAGTTAGTTTCCTAACTACGGATTTTGCATGATCGTTTGGATCGGTCAACCGGTCATTTTCTTAACTGATCGGCATTAGCCAGATGGCTTGCTTTTAGCGTCTTTAAATACACACACTTATAGACTCGATTTAACTATAACTTTTAAAATCTATAGCTAGCGCCAAATGTAATACGGCGGTCTGTAATACCTTGGAAACAAAGTAAAGCACCTTCGTTAACACAAGACTGGCTAACTTCTGATTCAGTTAAGTTAACGGCTTCAATACCGATATTTAGCTGATCGTTCACATCATAACTTATGCTGGCATTAAGCTGCCCTCTGTCTTCTTGTACAACAGGGAAACCCCATGGAAAGCTCGAGGTGCTACCAAAGTCAGTTGAACGGTACCCTTCGCGCCACGTGTAACGCGCTCGAGCAGATAGACCGTATTTCTCATAGTAAAATGTAATATTATATGCGTTTTCTGACAGTTCAATGAGTGATTGCTTAGCACTTATGTCTGCATCCGGGTTACCGGTTGTTAATGCAAAAACTGCATTTGCACGACTCGTTGCAGTGTCAAATGATTCACCACCAGAAAATTCTTGATAGGTATAGTTAGCAACCACACCAAAACCTGATGCCCAACCTAGCTCTTTTTCAAAACTTGATAAGTCGTATTGAGCTGCAAGCTCAATACCTTGCTGTGTTGTTTCACCTGAATCATTAATAGTAGTTTGCGTAGGAACACATAACCCTACGCCAGCATCTGGGCCAAACACGTTTATGTCTGCAATTGGATTAAATATGCCGCCGCCTTCACACTCTGGACCATTTGTATCGCGAAAGCCTGTGCTTGGGTCTTCAAATGGGTCAACTTGTTGTGTAACGTGCAAATCGCTACGTGTTTTATGAAAGTACCCCACACTTAACAAAGCAGCGGGTGCAAAATACCAATCTGTAGATATATCGAAAGAGGTTACTTCTTCTGGCGCTAAGCCTGAATTACCAATTGAAACGGCACTATTAGGGCTGGTGCCAAACGTAACAGATGTAGATAGGTCATCAAAATCTGGGCGTCTAATATCTTTTGACCAACCTAAACGAACAATCACATCTTCACTTACATTCGCGGCTAAATTGAATCGAGGTAAAAAGAAATCGTAATCACCTTTTGACGTTAGCTGAGTAACCAGTTCGTTGCCACTTCCATCTTGAGTAACAGAGTTACCTAGCGATGTAACTTCAGTCTCTAAATAACGTAGGCCAAAGTTACCGCGAAACATGCCGTACTCAAAATTTGCTTGTGCATATAAGGCATGTGTTTCTTCTTCAATATCAAAAAATGCATTTACTTGAGACGTTGGTGAACTTATTGGACCGCGATCAGAACCCGTTATTGCATTATTAGCTTCAATCGCTTGGTTAAGCGCTGCTAATACGGCTTGTGGATCAGAGGATGCAAGCTCTGGGTTTATAAGTAAGAAATCACGAATATAGAGTGCTCGCCCATCACCATCGTTAAAGTTATCTGGGCCCGCAGTTAATAATTGTGCAAATAAATCACCCGTTGGGCTATCAGCCATATTTCTTAAACCAACGTTAGAGCGAACTTGATCCGACATACTGCTCGTTTTGCTGTAGCGATAACCAAAATCGACTGACGTTATTACATCATCTAAGTAATATGTAAAATCTGTACGAAACGCATCTTCTGTATTTTCTGACTCATCTTGCCCTTGGTTTACGTCACGTAGAACAACATTTGCAGGGTCGAGTAATTGAGCCATTGTTGGCGCGTTTGCCTCCCCCGTTGCAATGCCAAATGTAAGTGCATCACCTGTAAGATCATACTCAAAAGGAGTACCGTTTTCATTTGACGAATTAGTAGCGACATTTGGATTTATAAAATTGAGCGTTGTATTAAAACTTGGTGTAGTTGAATCAGAACGAGAGGTTGAGGCTTCAACACTTGCAAATAATCTATCGCCTTGCCATTCGCCCCCTATTCTAAATATTTTGCTCTTTGTGATGCGTGAATTAGTATCACTAGAAAAACGTAAGTTAGGATCGCCACCACCGTCTTCAACCGGAATCACGCCTCTTACGGCCGCCTGTATGCTGCCCAGGTTTTGTCCGTCAAGTGAACCAAAATTAACTGTTTTAAATTCACTCGGTATTGATACATTTCTAAGATCACTTAGGCCAGATGCTTGTACTCTTGAGCTTTCTTGGCGGCGCTCTTGATCATTAACAACTGCATCAAAAAAGAATTTCATATTATCGTTTGGCGCATATTCAAATGTACCTGCGAAGTTTTTTGTCTCGTATTCGTAATTATCGTAATCTTGAATTAAAAATTGAACTGGTAGAAAATCAAACGATTGTGCACTTGCAGCACCACTATCAGCGGCTACCGAATTATCTCTATCTGCGCGAGGACGAAATGCGGTTACGTCTTGCTCACTGTAACTACCACTAAATACAACACCAAACTTACCGCCCGAATCAAGCTCCCAGTTATCACCCCAAGCACCCGATACCCTAGGAGTCACGCCATCTGTTGATAAGCTACTATCTTCACCTTGAACTCTAATTGAGCCTAGAGTTTCATTTAACTGTAACGGGCGAATTGTTTTAAGGTTTATTGTTGCGCCCACAGAGCCTTCGATTGTTTTTGCTTCTGGTGACTTAATTACTTCTACACCAGAGATGATTGCAGCTGATACATCTTCAAAACTAATGCCACTTCGTCCAGACCCTGAGCCAACTGTTGATACGCCGTTCACTTCTGTACGGTTAGCATTGGTACCACGAATTTGAACACCCGTACCTACCCCTGCTTCACGGGTAATTTGAATCCCCGTTACATTTTCAAGTACTTCTGCGAGGTTTTGATCTGGTAGCTTACCAATATCGACAGCCTCAATAATCTCAACAAGGCTATCTGCTGAACGCTTTTGTGCAAGCGCATTTGTAAGCGATTGTCGAATGCCTGAAACCTCAATAACCTCAAGATCGTCTGCAGCTTTTTTTGGAGCTTCTTGCGCCTGTGTAGACAAAGACATACCAAGTGCGGTTGCCGATATAACTGCCAGTGTAATTTTAGATAACTTGTGACTCATAGTTTTTTTCCTGTGTGTGTGAAATGCTATGTTTAACCAGCTACTTTATTGTTTTTATTAAAAACCCTTAATTATTACAAACCCTTAACTTTATATTTACACCCAACCATAAAAAGGTCAACCTTTTGGTAATAAATTTAGATCAAATATTATGCAATATGTTATTACCAAAATAGAAAAACCTAACTGAATTTCAAGTTAAAAGCAAAACTTACGTTTTAAGTTGATGTTATTTATGATTTTTAAATTCTATTAGAAATAGGGCTGTCAATAACAAAGGTTAGAATAGTTATCGTTTTAAAAATGAAATAATTTAGGCAGGAGAAACCGATGATGTTGGGCGTGCTTAATAAACAGCATTATTGGTTAACCAATTTAATTGTTTTTAGTCAAGTAGCGTAATTCTGGAGTAAGTTTTTTTTTAGTACTGTCTGTTAGTGTTATCGAAAATATAAAATTGAAGAATTTAGGGATCAAAAAAGGCGGTAAAACCGCCTTTTTAATGAGATTTAATGTTTAACTATTATTACAGCTTGTAGCTTAAGCCTAAGAATAAGCGTGGGCCGTAGTCATTCACTTCACCTAAGTTTCCTTCAACAAAGAAATCTTGTGATTTAGGTGCGCTGAACAAGTTAATTGCTTCTGCTTTAACTCTAAAGTGCTCATCAATTTTGTATGATGCGCGCATTTCCCATACGCCTACGCCATCAACATAACGAAGTCGAGTACCATTTGTAGTATATGGTTGGAAATACTCACTACGATATTTGTAAATAACAGCAGTATCAAATCCACCAATTTGGTAGTACAGCTGACTGCTAAATACATGCTTTGAGAAACCAGGTACTGAAGCCGACTCAATAATACCGTCAGTTAATTGTGTAGTATTACCATCTACGTCAGTCTCAAACGTATCGCCGTATAAGCTATCTTGGAACTCAAAATCAGTGTCTGCATAGTTGTAACCAAATTTCATACCGATGCCATTATCCCAGCGGTAAGAAAATGAAGCTTCAAGACCTAATATTTCACTGTCATCGTCTGATGTAACAGAGTTAGTAATTGGTAATGAAACAGTTTCACCGGCAACAGTAAAATCTTCAATTACTGTTTGTTGTTGAAAACCACCGTTGAACTGTTTGTAGTATAAGCTTAACGCTAAGATTGAATCTTCGTTAGGGTACCATTCAAACGCAGCATCGTAGTTCCACGACATAAGCGGTTGAGTGTCCGGGTTACCAGAGCCATTTACACCCACTAATAAATCGCTGATTGAAGTTGCTGTACCTTCTGTATCTTCTTGGAATGTACGGCTGTAACCTAAATCAGATGGATCTGCGCGTGACATACCACGGTATATACCTGCACGGAATAAAATATCTTCACTGTAGTCAATAACTAGGTTAAAACTTGGTAAATACTTCGTGTAGTCACCACCGCTTTTTATTTTATCCAATGAACCATTATCAGATTCAACCAGAGAAAGTACACCGGTGTCGCTTGTTACTACGTCAAAGCTATTTCTAAAACCAATCGAAGTTACTTCTGTGTCTACAATACGAAGACCAAAGTTACCGCGAATGAATTTACCAAACATTTCAGTATCGTAGTTAGCCATTAAGTACACTGATGTTGTTTTTTCTGTTACATCGATTGTACCTGCATTTTCATATTCAACTTCTGGGTAAGCAAACACACCATCAGCGTTAGAACCAGCTACAGCTTGTGAGAAACATACGTTGTCGTATGTAGCCCATGATGAACCTGTACCGCTATCTACAACGTTACCGTCACTATCAACATTTGTTACGATATCGCCATCAGATACACTTGATAAAAAGCCTGATTCAGGGAAATCGATTTGACAACCTTGTAATACGTCAAGCGCTTCAGTACCAGAGTCTAGTGTAAATTCGTTTCTTGAACCGTTACCTTGGCTACCACCATACTGTAGGAAGGTCATTTCAGATGTTCTAATACCACCTTGAATACTGGTGAAAACATTGCCATCTAAGGTATAGTCAAAATCTAGTCGCGCTGAGATAACTTCGTTTTCACGAACATTTTCACGATCAAGTCGTGTTCTTAGGCTATCTGTAAAGTTTGAAATATCTGTTACGTCAAAGTCTGTCAGTGTGAAATGAGGGATCTCATCGCCCATATCCCAAGAAAAGAAATTACGACCTGATGTTCTACCACGGTTAGATATTTGAAGTTCTTCACGTTCAGTTTTTGAATACGCTAAATCTAAGTCAACAGTTAATCTATCGGTAACTGTATGTTCTATATTTATGCCGTAACCTTGGTAGTTTTCTTCACGAGAAAATTGCTCACCCGCTGATTCAATGCGCTCTTCACCTTCCCAGTGCAAAATACCGCCTACATCATTAGTAACAAGTGTTGGACCGGTTACGCCTGGTGTTGCACGTTTTTGTAAAAAGATTAAATCGTGGCGTGCTTCTTGTTGTGTTCTATCTGAAATCTGTGCATCAAAGTTAACATCCCAATCAGCTGACGGTTGGTATTGCAGTGCAAAAAACATTGCATCACGTTCATCTGATGTCTCGTTTTGGCGGTAACTACGGCTACTGCCAGTCCAAGCGTAAGGAGTACCATCACTTACTGCTTTACCTGTTTCAGGATCAATTTCTGTATCGTAACCTTGGTTGCTACTGCCACTAACTTGGTCTTCACAGTCGCCTGCGCTGCTACGATAAAAACCTTCATTGGTATTATTAGGATCGTTTAAACACGCCCACAATGAAGAACCTGATGGGCTAGAGCTTCTGTATTCAGCTTCTGGTTGGCTGATATCTTGGCGCTGTACACCAAAAGACACACCAACAGCTTGGCCGTTATCAAATTCAAACTGGTCTACATAACTAAACGTGCCACGGTAACCCGCGTCACTTTGAAGTGAGTTATCTACATTACCTTCATCAGGGTTGTAGTTTAATTTAACTTCAGCTGATACACGTTGCTTGCCAAAATCAAGTGGAGTTATAGTTTCAAGTGCAATAACACCTGCAACACCACCTTCAATCATTGACGCATCTTGCGTTTTATAAATTGCTACTTTTTTTACAAGTTCAGACGGAAACTGCGAAAAGTTAACTGAGCGGTCACCACTACCATTAGTCGCTTCACGACCATTGATATGCGTTGCACTTAAAAATGGACCAAGACCACGAATAGTGATTTCTGTTGCACCACCGTTTTCACGGTGAGATGCAGCACCTGTAATTGATTCCAGTGCTTCACCGATAGACAGTGCTGGTAAATCACCAATATCTTCAGATGACAGGCCATCAACTACCGTTGTTGCTTCACGTTTAATTGCTATTTGGTCTTGAATCGTTCTACGTGTACCTGTAACACTAATTATTTCAACGTCTTCTTCAACTTCTGTCGCTTTTCCCTGATCTTCCTGTGCGCTTGCTGTAAATACGCAAGAACTTGCCATACCTGCGATGACCGCTGTTCTTACCCATTTTGCAACTGGGCGCATTGCAAACTGCCCTGTTGTAGAATTATTGTTATCTCGTGACTTCAACGACATTTGAATTCTCCGCTGGTTGTTGTTGTGTGATTTTAGTGTGTTAGCTTGTTATGCTGATGTATATTTTATGTGACCTTTGACGTTAATATACTTAAAGGCAGCACGATGATCAACCAATTTGACGTTTTAATATTACCATAAGGTATACCAATTTTAACTTAGCGGCATTACCAGTAGGTCAGGCAGGTTTTTTACTAGAATATAAACCGCTCTAAACTAGTTTATAAATGGGTAATGTAGGTTGAGAAAAGTGTGGTGATTATTAATAAATAATAAAAAAGCCCCAAATTTGGGGCTTTTAAAAGTTAACTGATTAATTGGTTACTTAATCGTTTTGTATTTTCCATGTAGATCCAACACCTACTTCAGATGATTGAATATAATGAAGACCTTTAGCACCTGCCTCTGCCTGAAGGCCTGCAGGGTCAGTTTCTAATAACGTACTTGCTGCTGTAACGTACTCAAGCAATTCTTTACCGTTAGTTGCTGGGTCTTGGTCAATTGCACCATCAGTATCGAATGCGCCATTACCATTTAGTTTTCTAATTTCAACCCAGTCACCGCTTGCATCGCCTGATACTCGACTATCCATATAACCAAAGTTGTTACTTAGCAGCGAGCTATCATGATTAATTAAGTCACAGTCATATTCAAAAGCATGGTCACTATCAAGTGTATTTGGGTAAAATAGGCCTTGAGTTGTAGCACTGCTGTTTATTGTATCTGCGTCTGTTTGATCGCCTAAACCGTTTGCAATTAAATTTCCATTAAAGTTTATAACAAACGCATTTTTGGTTAGGCCGTATAGTACCGGCGCATTCGCTGCGGTTAACTCATCACAATCACTTGTTGGTGCTTTAGAGCCTATTTCTGTACTAAATACAATAGGTTGCTGTGAATTCAAAACTGTATTATTTGTTACATTTAGTGTAAAGTCGCCAGCCGCATCAAGTACAGCTTGGTTACCCGAGTTTGGCACACCGCCGTCAGCTTGCGAAAATGGATTTGCCGTAAATACAATACCGCCCGCTTCTTTATTACCAGAACGAATACCTGCAATGTAGTTGTTACTCACGGTGTGACCAAGTGGTGTAATCATCACGCCTGCAGGTCTATCGCTTGAGCTTTCAATATCTGTGGTACGAATAATAATGTTGTCTGTAACACTATTAAATCCACCATCTTCTAATGAAATACCACCATTAGGATTTACGATTGTATTGCCTTTGATGGTTGCACCAGAAGTTTGTACACGCATTAAACGACGACCTGTTACAAAGTTTTCTACGCGGTTATACTGAATAGTAAAGTTTGCGTTATCAGCTGCACCGCTACCCGTTGTGCTACCCGCATTGATCAAATATAAACTTGATTGACCAAAGTTTGGATTATCACTGTCACTAAATAAATTATATTGAATAACGTGATCAGAGCTTGATGATGATATTTTTATCACAGACCCTTTTTCTGCTACATTTCGATTAGAGAATGTATTTCGCTCAACCAATGCGCTTTGACCTTTTATCATCAGCCAATGGTATTCAGAGTTATTGAGTGTAGCTTCCTCTCCATCCATCGTGTTTTGCGAAAAAGTAAAGTTATCCCCTTCTGAGTAAATAACAGCACCTTCTTCGGTTTCACAAAATGCACCCGCTTTAGTATCTATATTCTTAAAGGTAAGCCCTGTTAATCCAGCGCCATCTACTCCAGCAGCTACATGCACACATACTTCACCGCTAAGTACAGGAGTTTGACCTTCTACAGCGCGAAGCGTTACTGCACTGGTTAATAAAACTGCGTCCATATCAGCATAAACACCGGTGTTTAAGCCAATAACATCACCATCAGCTAAACCGCCGCTTAAAGCACCAAGGAGTGCTTCAGGGTTACTAACTAATTGTGTGTAAACTAATGTATCAAGTGAGTTTGTAACCTCACTCGCAAAACCATCGTTATCTGTATACGTAGCTTTTACCGACATTATTGAGCCAGCGTAAGCAGAAGGTGTAAATGTTTTACTATTACTGTCGGCTACTTCAACGCCATCAGCAGACCAAGTATAAGTAACGTTTGCCTCTTCAACACCGTTGTTATCAGTTATCTCTGCTGTTAACTCGCCACTTGTCAAATAAGGCGCTACGCCCATAATGGCGACGCTACCGGCTTCGTCAACCGCAACAGCAGAAACAACAATTGTTTCCTCTGATGTATTATCCTCGATAAATCCATTATCATCTGTGTAAGCAACTTGAACACTTATCTTTTGACCTAAAAGTGATGCATCAACTGTAAAGGTGCTTTGTATTGCGCCATCTATCTCTTGTGCGTCAGCAAGCCATTGGTAAGTAATATCTCCTGTTGCCCCGTCGGTATCAGCAACTTCTGCTGTTAATATATTACCAACGGTTGGCGTGCCACTAATTGTAACTTCGCCTTCTGAGTTTGTTCGTGCTACAACCTCTGTACCCGTTGAAGTCACAGACTCGTTAAACCCACGGCTATCTTCAAAAGATGCACTAACTGTTATAACTGTACCAAACTGTGCGTCTGTTAACGTAAGCGTTGAAAGTGCTTCATCTGCAATCTCTACGTCATCAGCAAACCATTTATAAGTTACTGTATCGCCATCAAAGCCATTTTCGTCAGCTACATTGGCTGTTAGTTGCGATCCAACTAGAGCGTCACCCGTAATAGTTAAACTTGCAGGGAATGCGATTGCGGCAACATCTGCGGTTGGATCTGTAATATGCGATTCATTAATACCGCCATCATCGGTATAAAGCCCTTGAACTGTAATTGGTAACCCTATCTGATCGTCAGTCAGTGTAAACGAAGCGCTATTTGCACCTGTAATTGCCTCACCATCTGCATACCAATAGTAAGTCACGTCACCTGAGATACCATCAGGGTCACTAACTTCAGCTGTTAATGTTTGTCCGCTTGTAACAGTTCCACTAAGAGCAATAGAGCCCAAGTTGTTGTCATTGTTGTTTGAGTTTGTGTCACAACCAACTATTGCAGCTGCAATAGCGCATAGCGCAAAATGTTTTAATTTCATGGTGGCTCTATTCTCCAAATTTATGGTTTTAATATTTGGTTATCTATTGTGTGTGTTACCAAATAAATCATGCGTTTATTACCAAATTCATTTAAATTGCAAATAAATTGTTAACCAACTTGGTAATATAACCATAATAAAATAACTTTTTCCACTATACCCACCTAATTAAATAACAATAAATAAACATAAAGTTAACCCTGCACTGTTATCCCAGGTCAAAAATTGAATTCAATCGTGCACAATTACTGCGAAAATACATAACCTTAGAGTAAAAAATTAGTTTTACATGGTGTTAAGTAAATAAGATTTATTTAATATATATGAAGTATTCTTATTTGAAGACTATAAGAAAATTAAGAAATGAAGTGAGTTTGTATAGAAAGGGTTATTTACAAAGAGAATAAAAATAAGGGTAAAGAAAGGGGCTATTTTTTGCCCCTTTTTTATTAAGTACTGTTTTATAAAATAGCGTTATTATAAAACTCTACAGGCTCATTTGAGCCCAAAGCAACAGGCACACGTTGATGCAAGCTAGTTGGCGCAATATCTAAAATACGCGTTCCTCTAGAGGTTGCTTTACCACCTGCGTTTTCAACTAAAAGTGCCAACGGGTTTGCTTCATAAAGCAGTCTTATTTTTCCGTTATCGTTACCACTGCGTTTATCTTGCGGATACAAAAATAACCCGCCTCGGCATAATATACGATGAACGTCGCCTACCATCGCTGCATTCCAACGCATTGAGCTTTTTTCAAAGCTTTCACAGGTGTAAAGCAATTTATCAAAATACACTTGTGTCGGTTCGTCCCAATAACGGTAGTTAGCCATATTAACGGCAAATTCACGACTCTGCTCTGGCACACTTAACTGCTTATTTGTCAGTAGATAACCGCCATGCGTTGAGTCTAATGTATAACAACGCGTTGGACCGCCAGTACTCATTACAAGTAATGATGAAGGGCCGTATAACACATAGCCTGCACATACTTGATTTACACCAGGCTGACTAAATTGCTCGTCGCTGTCGAAGGCAACATCATCACGGGCTAAGTAAATAGTAAATATAGTGCCTATTTGCCCATTAACATCAATATTAGAAGAGCCATCTAGTGGGTCAAAAGCAACAATAAACTTACCTTCAGGGTGGCCACCTACCGCATGATCTTCTTCCTCTGATGCAACTGATCGAACGCTGCTGTCGTCAAGTAGTATGTCTTTAAGTAGTTGGTTTGCGATTACATCTAGCTTTTTTTGAACTTCACCTTGGATGTTTTCATTCAATGTTGAACCTAAAACACCGGCTAATTCACCTTGGCTTACTCGAAAAGCAATTTCTTTACTGGTCGCTAAAATTGTGCGAATAAGTAAAATAAGATCGGTATCTACACCGTCTTCTTTTAATACTGTATTTAGTCTTTTCATGCGCTATACCTATTTACACAATTTAGATCGTCAAAGCATTGCTCTAGTCTTGCAACCATACTTTGCTCTGAATGACGCAACCATACGCGAGGGTCATAGTATTTTTTGTTTGGCTTATCATCCCCATCAGGGTTACCAATTTGCTCTTGTAGGTATGCTTGGTTATCTTTGTAGTAGTCTAAAATACCTGTCCAACACGCCCACTGCGTATCGGTATCAATATTCATTTTAACTACACCATAGGTTAAAGACTCTGCAATTTTATCGTACTCAGAACCACTACCACCATGAAACACAAAGTTAATTGAGTTGCTTGGTAGATTAAATTTTTCTGATACGTAAGCTTGTGAATCTTTTAAAATAGTTGGTGTAAGAACAACGTTTCCTGGCTTATATACACCGTGAACATTGCCAAAAGACGCTGCAATTATAAAGTTAGGGCTAATACGACTTAAACGTTCGTAAGCAAATGCAACATCTTCAGGCTGAGTGTATAAAGAAGAGCTGTCTAGGTGTGAGTTATCAACACCGTCTTCTTCGCCGCCCGTGCAGCCAAGCTCAATTTCAAGCGTCATACCTATTTTTGCCATACGCGTTAAGTAACGTTCACAAATTTCGATATTTTCTTCTAAAGACTCTTCTGACAAATCAATCATATGCGAGCTAAACAGTGGTTTGCCAGTCAGTTCAAAGTGTCTTTCACCTTCATCAAGCAAACCATCAATCCAAGGTAGTAGCTTTTTAGCTGCGTGATCAGTATGAAGCATCACTGCTACTTCATAATGTGCTGCCACTGAATGTACATATCTTGCAGCACTTACCGCCCCAAGCACTGCTGATTGTTGCTCTGGTAAAGATAAGCTTTTACCACAAAAAAATTGAGCTCCACCATTAGAAAGCTGAATAATAACGGGCGAGTTTTTCTTTTTAGCAGCTTCTAGCGTCGCATTTATAGATGTTGTACTAACAACATTTACCGCTGGCAACGCATATTGATTAGTACGCGCATGTTCATACACAGCACTTACTTCATCGCCAACGATTACGCCTGGCAGTATTGTTGGGGCTAAATAATTCATTTATGAAATCCTTTCTATTTTAAAGCCTGGATACAAGAATCAGTAATTGCTTGCCAATTTTCTTGTTCAACCCACTCTTTTTTCGCTATCCAAGTACCGCCAACGGCGAATACATTATTTAAAGAAAGATAGTCCATTTTGTTACTTTCGCTAACGCCGCCTGTAGGGCAAAAGCTGACTGCTCTAAATACTGACGACACAGCTGATACAAAAGGTGCTCCTCCGGCAAGCGAAGCCGGGAATAATTTTTGCTCTTCAAAGCCATATTCAAGTGCCATTAAAATATCACCTGTGTTTGATACACCAGGAAGTACCGGCACATTACATTTAGCAAGAGCAGTAAGTAGCGCAGGAGACACCGCTGGCGTTACAATAAAGTCAGAACCCGCTTCAAGTGCTTGCTCTAAAATGTCAGTATTTATGACTGTACCCGCACCGACTTTTAGCTCTGGCACTTGTGCCTTAATAGCTTTTAATGCTTCTAAAGAAGCCTCTGTTCTTAGTACTACTTCAACTAAAGTAAGGCCAGCGTTAGCCATAGCTTTCGCTATTTGAACACCTTGCTCTGGCGTATCAGCTTGAATTATAGGTAGCAGTGTTTGTCCTGACATAAGTTCAGAAAAGCGAGTCATAACGTTGTTCCTTTATAAAAAGTAATGCGGCCGAGGTATGGCGGCCTTTAATGTTTAATTATTTTGTTATACCAATTGCATTAAATTAATGAGCTATTATAGCGACAAGAAAATAGCTCAATAACAAGGCTAAAATTATGATACATAGTTGTTCTATATAAATAATTTTTAACGTAGTTAGTGAGTTATTTAATACGCTAAGGTGATCATGTTTTTAATAAAATTGGTATCAGATACCAGCTTCAACCATTGCCAGCTGAAATATATCTTTTGGAGCAATAGCGCCAGGCTGTTGTATAACAGCACCTGCTGCTTTTGCAGCAAGTTGTACAGCACTTGAAATTGGTTTATCAGATAAACGAGCACCTAAATAAACACCGTTAAAGGCATCGCCTGCGGATGTAGTATCTACAACATTTGTTACCGGTATTATGGTGTGGCTTTGAAGGGTATCGCCCTCTTTTGTCACTACCGATTCAGGGCCATTTTTAACAACAATTTCTTCAATTTGGTAAGGTTTTAAATATTCAACAACCGCTTCTACGCTATGAACGTCATAAAGTGTTGTTAAATCTTCAACGCCAGGTAGGGTAATATCTGCAAGCGTAAAGGCTAAATGATATTGCTCTTTAGTTTCCTCTACACTATTCCACAAACGCGCTCTGTAGTTAGGATCAAAAACTATTTTAACCCCAGCATCTTTGAGCTGCTTTACAACTTTCCAAAAATGCTCACGTGCACTTTCTTCAATTATTGCTAATGAAATTCCTGAAAAGAAAAACATATCACCTTGGCTAAGCTGCTCGAGTGCATCAGCATCTAAAAAATCAACAACCTTTTTAGCTGCAGAATCATTACGCCAATAAATAAAGCTACGCTCACCATGCTCATCGGTTTCTATGTAATACATGCCAGGTACTTTGGTATCGTGAGCAAATACGAGTTGTGTATTTATTTGTTCACTTTCAAAGCGTTCTAGCATTTTTTTACTTAAATTATCTTGACCTAAAGCCGTAACAACCGAAGTAGTAACCTGCGGGAAGCAACGTTTTAAATACACTGCAGAATTATAAACATCGCCTGCAAATGATTGGTGTAGTGTGGCTGCGCTCATAGCTCTAAGCTCGACCATGCATTCACCGATAAAGTAAATATTTTTCATCTTGGAAGTTACCCTATGTAGTTAACTGCTATGCGCTTATACAAAACATGTTGGCATAGCAGTTATTATCTAGATTATTGAGGCTTTTTAAGAGGTTCTATTTTTGGAATTAAAATCCAAACAGCTGCCATTGCTATAATGGCTAAAGAAGCACCAATAACAAATGCTGGCGTATAGTTACCATCAGCAGTAAGAATAGGCACAAGCGATGTAAGGCCTACAGCACCAAGTTTTGCCGCCATACCAGAGAAACCTGATAATGTACCTACAGCTTTTTTGCCTAACAAATCACTTGGTAGTGTTTGCACGTTACCAATTGCAGTTTGAAAACCAAATAATATAACAGCCATAATTAGTACCGCTGTCGTTGGTCCGCCTGGATTTGCCATTGCAAGTAACGCAGGTAACATAATTAAACAGCCCAGCGTTATAGTTAGCTTACGTGTTTTATCTGTATTCCAACCGGCTTTGAGTCGGTTTTGAGCTAATAAGCCACCAAACCAAGCACCAAACATAGCGCCAACATAAGGTACCCAACCATATATACCAATAGACTTAACATCCATGCCGTATACTTCGTTTAGGTAAATAGGTATCCAAAAAACAAATAACCACCAAATAGGGTCAATCGCAGCAGAGGCAATAATTACACCCCAGCTTTGCTTACGAGAAAGTAACTCAGCAGTTGAAGGGTTATATTCTTCTTCGTCTTCGCCTGTTACATCGCCATTATCATCAACACGTCTTTGACCTGTTAAGATATATTCACGCTCTTCGGCAGTAAGCCAAGGATGAGAGCTAGGCGGCGCTTTAACCAAAATTAACCAAGGCACTAACCAAAGAAAACCTAATACGCCCACAAAAACAAACACCATTTGCCAGCTAAAGTAGATAGTTAAATAAGCAATTAAAGGAATAGCAATAATACCGCCAATAGCAGCGCCAGAGTTAAAAATACCCTGTGCTAAGGCGCGCTCTTTAGTAGGAAACCATTCAGCATTACCTTTAGCTGCGCCCGGCCAGTTACCGGCTTCTGCTACACCTAAGATTGCGCGAAAAATACTAAGGCTAAGTACACCTTGTGCAAATGCATGTGCAACGGTTGCAATAGACCAAACACCTATCGATAAAACAAAACCGAAGCGTGTGCCTACCCAGTCAAATATTTTACCAAATATGGCTTGACCAAATGCATAAGCGAATACAAACACAATTGAAATATTAGCGTATATTTGTTTGCGTTCTAGCGCTGATTCATCAGGAAATAAATCTTCAACAATGTCCGGCCAAAGCACACTAAGTGCTTGACGGTCGATATAGTTAATAATGGTAGCTAGCGCAATTAGCGCTATAACCCACCAACGTAAGCCTTTAAGTTGCATAATTAATCCTCAAGAAAGTCTTCACGCGCTGGGCTAAAAGTATCAATCAGGATTCCGCCTGTTGGGCAGGTAGCTCCATGATCTGCAAATGGTGGGATTAAGCAGCTATCACCCGGTTTTAAGATTTTAGTTACGCCATCAATGTTAAAGTGGAACTCACCTTCAACAACATACGTTACTTGAGAATGTCTGTGAGCATGGTTATAACCAATAGCCCCTTTCTCAAACCAAATTTTAACAGCCATTAGCTCTTCGTTATAACCTAGCATTTGACGTTTTAGACCATTTCCTAAATCTTCAATTTCGGTCTCGTTGCCAAATGAAAAGTTTGCGCTTTGCTTTTGCATCCTATTTACTCCTGATTATTGTTCATCATATAAACGCCTAATCGGCCATTTAAAGTGAACTCTTTATTTTGATAATTGAATGTATTTTTAGCTGAGGTTGGTGCTTTATTAATAGCCACTAAATATGACTTGCCTTTAATATCAAGTTCAACAAGTGTTAAATCGCCCTGCTGACTATATTCAAGCTTTGTAACTCTACTAACAGCTTCTAACGTATATTCTTTACTTGGATTGTATTCACCGTGAGGCTCTAATACAGATATAAATTTATGATGCTTTTGACCCTCAACACGACGAATAAAACCGTTTTCGTTGCGTAAGTTAAAATCAGGGTCGTTTGCGCCTATTTGAGTAAACAAGAAAGACTCATCACCTTTAACCAAACTCGTTTGCGTATAAAAGCGACCATTTTCGTTTAACCACGTTACTTTAGCTAAACCACTTTGAGGTTGCGCTTGAGCTTTAAGCCATAGATGCTGGTAGCCATTTTTAGTACCTAATGCAGACAGTTGTGTTGCATTCGCTTTTAGCTCAAAGCTGGTATCTATAAGCTGACCTTTATAATGCAAAGGCAAATCAAGCTGATGTGCTTTATTTGCAGCAACATCAAATATATCAAGTGCAACTGTGCTTTGTAGTTCAGGTAAGTTAATAAGTGCAAGCGTACGTTCAAGATCAACGCCTTTATAAGCTGTGCTTATTTCGCCGCTTGAAACCGTGCCGTATTCATTCGTTTCGAAAAAGTTAAGTGTAGGGTAATTACTATTTCCTACTTCAACATTTGCATTAAAATGCGTTGTTTCGTCAACCACTACCGTATTGTGCGCAACAGTGTGTTTAGCGTAAGTTTCGTTTTCAGGTAAATAACGACCGCCGTATTTAGCTTCTACATTTAAAAAACGTGCTGCGCCATAATCAGATACAATTTCATTACCGTGGTCGTAAAACTGCCATGTTAGTTTATCAAAATGACCGTGACCTAAGCCTTGTGCAGCAGGTTTAAATAGTAGAGCTTGATCGCCACCTACCTGCGTTCTCATTACAACTAGAGCACCTTGTTTACCGTCATTACCATCGCCGAAGGCAACAGATTTAAACGAATAAGGTTTTGCCATGTTGTTATCAAGTGCTTGAGCTACTTTTAGTCCATCACCAGAGAGAATTATTTGGTCTTGTTGCTTAGCAATATCTAAATAACCCGCATCGTTGGTTAAGCCATATGCTGCCGTTACACCATTAACTAACTCAATGGTATCGATACCTTTACTTTTTATTGCATCGTTAATTGGGAAAAACAAACCGTTGTAGCTAAGTTGAATCGTCGTATCAATCGCTTTTAATAATATGCCATCGCGATATTCGAAGATTTTTCGTTGTGGTTCGTTGTTTTCAATCGCTTTAGCAAACGTTACAAAGGGTAATAGTGCAAAGCGTTGATAGTAAGGACCTTCGTTATAGTAACCTTGTGGTGAAAACAGCATTTCTAGCTGCTTAATAAAGCCACCTTTACCCGACTTTTCTAAATCGTATAATGATTTTTCTACCCACTCAGGTTCACCTAATACATACCCAGCCATGCCAACACCCGCTGTTGCCCATGTTCCATGGTTATGTACTTTATTAAATGTAGAGGGTTGGCCTACTGATGTGAACAACGAAACAGGACGTAGTAAGTCATCCTCGATTGTTTTAATGTTATCGGCATTTAACGAGTCATGAATTAGATCATAAGCTTGTATTGTGTACACAAGCCACATTGCTTCATTTAGGCTTTGCCAAAAAAACTTACCTGGATTTTGCGAGTCCATTTTACGTTTTGGATGCAGACCAAGCGTTGGGTATAATTTTGCATACTCAAGCAACATATCACGCACGTAATTTGCATATTTATCATCTTGGCTTAGTTGATAAATGATGCCTGCGTTATACATAAGCTGATAATTTTTTTTGTGGCGTTCATGTGTATAACCACCACCACCATCTTTTGGTACAGGTACCGCAATTGGTTGAGCTATTTGTTCGTCTACTTGCGCTTTTAATAGCTCAAACGCAGTAGAAAATTTACCTTCGCTGCCTATTGCTTGACGCATATGACTTACGTCATCAGTAGTAATTACTAAGTTTGGGTGCGCTGCATGCGCACCCAATGATGTAAGTAATGTAAGTGCTGCTACAGCCGCTATTTTAAAACCTGTTTGGCATTTTAATAAGTACATAGTATTTACCCTGCCTTATTTAAAATGTTGTTATTTTTTAATACTGCTGTATGTGGGCCTTTAACTCTTAGTTCTTTAACACTTGGTGCTTTAGTTACATCAAATGTATTATCTGAGATTTCAGTTTTAGGCTCGCCTACTGTGTGCTCTACAACAATAGGAGCAGATTTAACAAATTTATTATCTTTGATATTAGTAACCTGAACACCGTGAACATAAATGCTCGCTTGCTCTTTGTTACGCTTACCAAGGCCAACGTTATTAAGCGTGTTATTTGTCATTTCAAAATGAGGGCCAAATGTACTTTCATCAGTACCACCACGGTAAAGCTTAAGTACACCACCTTGCACATCATTAAATGTATTATTATTTACAATAACGTATTCCGCGTTATAAACACCTAAGTCTTCAATTTCAGTATTTAGACGTAAAATGTCACCTGTTACTGTATTAAAGGTATTACCTGTAACAATAATTTCGTCAGCCATTGCACCTTTACCAGTGATAAAGAAATGGAATGAATGATTAATATCTAAAGCATTTAACTCTGAGTTGGTCATTACAAAGCGGTAATTATCAACCATACCCCATTTTTGCGTACGAACAATGCTGTTACCTATTGCATCTGGCGCGTTTTCACCTGAAATAGATAAACCATCTAGTTTTAAGCTGCCGCCATCATGTATTTCAAACAAGGTAGAGCGTTGAAAAGTAAGTTTAGACTTTGTGTTCTGCTTTGCTTTAATTGTCAACGTTTTATCAATTTTAACCAGTTTAGAAACATCATACTGGCCAGGCGCTAGTTCTAGAACATCACCCGACTCTGCATTATCAATAGCGTCTAGTAATGCACTTACATCAGCTTTAACAGAATGTGTCTTACCAGAATCAAAATCAACTAAAGCAGGTACTTTTGCATACCAGCTAACACCGGTATCTTCTTTTTTAAGTACTTTTAAATCGCGCTTTGCACCTACATTTAAACTTTTAGATGTTGGGTAAAGTAGACCATTACTTGCTTTTTTAAGCGTGATTTTTTCTTTTTTTACACCGTACGTTAGCTCAGAAAGTACTTTTGTATCAGCAATGTTGTTACTTAGTACCAGCCCGCTTACATCATCAAATGTTGTAAATGGCTGTTCACCATCTTGATTTATGATTAAGTTGTTTTTCATTACGCTATCTTTAGGTGCAGCGCTACGCTCAGCATCGCTACCAGCGGCAAGTTGAATATGACGCACATTTATAAATGTGTTGTTTTCAATTGTCGCATTTTCAACTTGGTGATAACGATTTATAGATGAATTTGGTACGCCGTTCATCACAGTAAAGCCACTGCCAAAACGATACCCTGTTAGACCTTGTAGGTAGTTATTTCTTACAATTTGATCTTTATTGATAACGCGAATACCACCTGTGTGGTCAACACCATTACCAATAAAAATATTTTCTTCTATAAGGTTACCGTTACCATGGCGCAGCGTTAATGTACCGCGCGCTTCATAAAATACGTTATTGCGAAGGATGTTTTTACCTGACTTAACCGAAACAATTTCTACTTCACCATTGGTGCGTTCAAAATAGTTATTTTCTACCAATGTATGCGAATCAGTTAATGAGTAATGGCTGGTGCCAATACGTAGGGTTTCACCACCGTTCGAACCAAAAGTTGGACGGTAGCCAAAATAGTTGTTGTCTATGCGGTGATAGTTTTCCTGACTTGCTTGAGTGTTTAAACGAACAGCAACTGTCACACCTTTATTTCGTTTGCCAACTAAATGACTATGATCAAAGCGGTTATGTTGTCCATATAATGCAACCCAATAATCAGACTCTCGTTTGTCTGGATTACTATAATTATCGATTACTGTTTGAGTAACTCGTGAATTGTAGGCTAATTCATTTTTATTTTTACGAAACTCTATTACAGCTGAGCTCGGTGTGTAGCCGTCTTTAAATACTAAACCTGAGGCTTCAAGGTATTTACCTGCAAGTCTTAGGTTCGATTGACCCGATAAAATTACTTTACCGTTAGTTTCAGCGGTCAATAAAATAGGAGAGTTTTTTGTACCTTGGCCTTCAAGTAGGATTTCGAAGTCAGACCAAGTACCATTTTTAAGTACTACTTTGTCGCCAGCAACTAGATTAGCTGCGATATCATTAAAAGCTTGTTTACTTTCTACAAAATAATCTTTGGCCGCTATTTGTGTGGATATGCAACCGATGAGAACTAGACTAAGCTTTATTGTGTTAATCAAACGCATAGTTAACTCTTTTTCGTTGTGACTGAAAGTAGTGCTTCATCAGAATTTAAAAAAGCTGACATTGCACAAAGACTTTAGTCAATTGGTGTCATGTGTGTTAAAGCGCCTTAAGCTAAAAGCTTAAAGCGCTCAATAAGGTCGAGAAGTATTACTTTTCTAGCTTTTTGAAGTAATCAAAAATTTCAGGAACGTTACCTTGACCCATACCAGCGTCAAACGCTGCTTGTAGGTTAGCTGATGAACCTTCAGCGATTTTTGATTCAGTACCTAGGTCTTCTACCATTTGTAGGAAGTAGCCTAAATCTTTGTTTGCATTAGCAATCGAGAAACCAAGGTCGCTAACATTATCAACTGCATAGTTTTTACAAAATTGCATAAACGGTGAGTTAGATGGACCAGTCGACATGATGTCAAAAAGTTGTTGACGGTCAACACCAGCAAGCTCTGCAACTGCAAATGCTTGTGACATAGCACATACTGTAGTCATGCCCATGAAGTTGTTGATAAGCTTAGTTGTATGACCTGCACCTAGCTCGCCAAGATGGAAAACGTTTTCACCTTGATCTTCTAGTACTGGTTTAACTTTATTGAATGTATCAATATCGCCTGCAGCCATGATGTTTAAAAGGCCGTCTTTAGCATGTGCTGGTGTACGACCAAGAGGAGCATCAATCATGCCTGCGCCTTTAGCTGCTAAATCAGCACCAATTTTTTTAGTAGATGATGGAATAGAAGTACCAAAATCAACTAGTACTGCACCTTCTTTAATACCCGCTAGGATACCGTCTTCTGCATAAATGATTTTTTCTACAACGGCAGAAGTTGTAAGACAAAACATAACAATATCTGAACCTTCAGCTAGCTCTTTAGCAGTGCTTGCTGTTTTTGCGCCTCTAGCGACACATGCTGCAACCGCATCTTTGCTAAGGTCCATAACAATTAGCTCATAGCCTTTGTTTTGTAAATTTTCGGCCATGTTGCCGCCCATTAAGCCTAAGCCGATGAAACCGATGACTGGTTTTGACATGAATAACTCCTAAATATGTGGCGCATACTTTTATAAGAACAAGTAAAATCTACTTTAAAATACGCTGTGTCTTTGTTTCAATTTGTAGAGTAACTTTAAGCTTGAGTTATTTATAAATTAACCTGTGCAAAACGTAACTCTGATTAATTACCAATACATTGTATTCACTCAAACCAAGCAACTTACCAATTGGTATGCAAAAACTGTATTACCATACGCCTTTTTTGTCAACCAATAAGTTAACCAAGTAAACCCCGCATTTTTACAAATTACATACAAAAAAATTTAATACAAAATAAAAACAATAAGTTAGACAGAACTGACCCAGTCAAACTTAGGTTAATTTTTGTTGAACAATCAGTAACTTTTTTATACTAATAGGTTGACCAATAATTAAGTGTTCTTTATTTAAATATGCAAAATTCAATAAAACGGTTCATTAATTGGCAATTTACAATTGATGTTATTGGTAAATCATAAAGGCCATACATGAACAGCTTCCAAATCTCTATCTTATTGAGGTTGTGATCTATAAGTAACGCCTACATATATGGCTAATACACATAAAACCACAAAATGTGCTTAATAATAGTGCTTAGTTGAAAATCTACTGAACTTTGAAAAAATCACTAAAGGAACTGAATAATGCGTTTATTACATACTATGCTGCGTGTAGCTAATTTAGACAAATCAATTGCTTTTTATACTGAAGTCTTGGGTATGAAAGAATTACGCAGAGCCGACAATGACGAGTATCGGTATACATTAGCTTTTATTGGGTATGGAAATGAAAAGGACACGACGGTCCTCGAATTGACATATAACTGGGATGAAGATAGCTACGACCTGGGTAATGCTTATGGACATATAGCTATTGAATTTGAAGATATTTACAAAGCCTGTGCTGATATTAAGGCAGCCGGTGGCAATGTTAGCCGTGAACCAGGACCTGTAAAAGGCGGTACCACTGAAATTGCTTTTGTAAAAGACCCTGATGGTTACTCAATAGAGCTAATTCAGAAAAAAGAAGACATGAGTAACTTTTAAATTACTCACTAACAAATTCAAGTGATAACAATTTACTTAGCCATGTAGGGCCTAATTGAGGGTGTAACAAATTTTATGAATTGTTCAGATACTTGTGTAGATTAGTATTAAATAAAAGGTGCTTTTTAGCACCTTTTTAACGCAACTGACTATCTTTACTACCACGTCTATTGAATGATTTTGCGCTAGCACCATTACCTTCTATTGCAGCTTGGCATGCAACACAATAACGCACTCCTGGTAACGCAAGCCTTCGTGCTTGTGGGATTTTCTCGTCGCACTCATCACATAGCTCTGCACTTGCGCCAGATATTAAATTGCTTCTTGCATACTGTACAGCATCGTTAACACTCGCATCAATTTGATCTTGAATTGCACCGTCTCGTGCCCATCCACTTGCCATAAATCCTCCTAATAAAGTTGGATGTTTAAATTTATGCTACCAAATCGAATCTTTATAAGTACTGAATATTTTTGGATTTTTGGATTTTTGGATTTTTGGATTTTTGGATTTTTGGATTTTTGGATTTTTGGATTTTTGGATTTTTGGATTTTTGGATTTTTGGATTTTATCTTAATAACACTACACTTCCCTATAAAAAAATAAGTAAGTGGCGTCCCCAAGGGGATTCGAACCCCTGTTACCGCCGTGAAAGGGCGGTGTCCTAGGCCTCTAGACGATGGGGACACATAAATGTGTCACTAGGACAACTGAATTTTTAGACTC
>NZ_JADYXK010000013.1:0-107444 GCF_015864275.1 Pseudoalteromonas sp. NZS11_1 | reverse complement strand
CAAATCAATTGATAATGTGCTAATTTTCATGACGGACGTTCCCTTTTAACTGAGTGAGTTCAATTACCAGTTTGGCGCATTGACGCCGTTTTGGGGAGCGTCCATCTCATCACCCATCCTATTTTTTGCAGTTTAGTGAACTAAGTACTAGGCTTTTATCAGTGTGAAAAATAAGCAGGGTGTCTTATGGCAATTGCAAGAAAGCGCCAAGTAAGTTTGGTTGATACAAAGTACTACCATTGCATATCACGTTGCGTACGCCGTGCATTTTTATGTGGGGAAGACCACTTTACAGGTCAATCCTACGAGCATCGTAGAGGCTGGGTTGAAGATAAACTGCTTGAGTTAGCCAAAGTGTTTTGTATTGATGTATGTGCTTATGCTGTTATGAGTAATCACACCCATTTAGTGCTGTATGTTGATGATAAAAAAGCGAATAGGCTGAATGATAAAGCGATTGTTATTCGCTGGCACAAGCTGTTTAAAGGCACTGTACTTACGCAAAAATACATACAGGGTGAAAAGCTAAGTAAAGCTGAACTTATCTTTTTTAATCAAACAGTAAAACAATACCGCGAGCGCCTATCAAGTATTAGCTGGTTTATGCGGTTGTTAAATGAAAACATTGCTCGCAGAGCAAATAAAGAAGATAACTGCACTGGCCGTTTTTGGGAGGGACGATTTACGTCTCAAGCATTATTAGATGAAGCAGCCCTTGCGGCCTGCATGGCGTATGTCGATTTAAACCCCATTAGAGCCAAAATGGCTAACACCTCAGAAGAGTCAGACCATACCAGCATCAAACAGCGTTTAACGTATGCAAAGGATGGCAAGCAACCAAAACAACTACTGCGCTTTGCAGGCATGCCACGTCAAATTATGCCAAAAGGGCTGCCGTTTGAGCTTAAATCGTACCTTGAACTTGTTGAGCTAACAGGGCGCTGTATACGAGAAGACAAACGTGGTTATATTGAAAGTACACACTTACCCTTACTCGAAAGAGTTAATATCTCTCCAGAAAACTGGTTAAAGCTCACCACACAATTTACGCGTGTATTTCATGGTGCAGTCGGCAGGTCAGCCTCACAAGAAGGTTATTGTGAAAACTTAAACCGAAAGCGGCGAGCGAATATCAGTAACTGCGAAAAGCTACTGGCATAAAACTTAAACTACTCAGTAATAAATCACAACTGCATTATGCAGTCATTTTCATGCGTGTAATTTAGGTTTAACAGTGATAATTGCTTATTTAATGTGTAACGCGCGAGTAAAGATATAAAAAGAGGTGAACTCTTAGCCCAAAAAAGTAAATTTAGTGGCGCGCTAGATTAGTTTACAATTGGGGTGGCTGTCTAATTTAATGTATTATGAGGCAACGCAAACATGCCGCTGCCCTGCAGGCAATGCCATGTGGCGAAGCGGGGTCAATGTAAACAGCCATAACCAACAATACACACGATTCTGCGGTTACTTAAAAGATTGCAAAGTATGTCCACTACAACAGCAATGTATGCGAAAGCCACCCATTAAAACGGGGCGACAAGTACAGTTTATAAATAATAAATCACGCAAAAAGCTGAGCTATGTAGACAAAATGAAAGTAAAAATAGACAGCCCCATAGGTCGACGACAATATAGCAAACGACTTGGTTGTATTGAGCCAGTGTTCGGGAACATTACAGTGAATAAAGGCATGAATAAATTGACCTTACGGGGTCAAACAAAAGTGAATGCGCAATGGCAACTGTATTGCCTTGTTCATAATATAGAAAAGCTGCAGAACACGATGCATTAAGAAGGGTAAGCCCTCTTACTCTAAATAAAAGCCACTCAAACACCCGTAATCCCTTCCAAAACGCCAATTAAAACAATATCAAACACTTCTATATTCTGCGTAAAAATACAGTAATCAATTGAACCAAAATAGGAACTCAGCTATGGTTTGTTTATCAATAAAAAACAAATTTAAAAACGAGTTAATCTACAGGCTCGTTATACGCACAAAGGACATGTAGTTGAATAACGAAGCTGTTAAACCAAAATACTTAAATTACACTGAGATATTGGGTTTTAAAATTCCTTTAGTGTGGTGTTCGTTAGCTATGTTAATTGGCCTAATATTTCATGAAGTTGTAGAAGCTATTTTAGTACCGCCGCTAACGTTATTGATGGTTTATATTTGTCATAAAATAACCAGTTTTTTCTTGAGCTTTCAGGAACATAGTGGGATTTTGAGTGAGAAAGTTTATGGTGTGATAATTAAATTCATTTGGTTTAGTGCTGTACTTGGATTTTTCATACCTCTTTTTAGTGCCGCTTTTGAATCTGTAAACAACGAAGTAAATTTTGAATTTTTCAATGGTGTTTTCAGTATTGTCTATTTTGGTTTTGCTTTGGCAGCGGCTAATAAGTGGGGTAAAACCTATGTTCCCAAACATTAGCGTAATATGTGCGTATAACAAAAACATCAACTGGGAAACTACTCGCTGTAAAGCGCTCGTATTTTCCAGTTATATTAAGCGTTATATGCCACAGGAAATTTTGTGAAATTTTTTATGTTGGGTGCAAGCCCATCAAGCTGATTCGCAACGCTGTTGCAAAGAACAAAGGCGCAACAAATTGTGCCAGCACAGCTCACGGCTTATGGGAGCGTTAGCTGTATTGTCGTACTGTTGTGATTATATAATGTTACAGATTTGCCCTTGCCCTTGCTCAAAAAATATTCTGCACATATATTTAATTGGTACTTAATTGTTTTAATAAGAGGGATTTATGAAAATATTACACAAATGGATAATTTTGGCGGGTTTATTATTAGCCGCTCTTATTTCGTATGGCTACGGATTTTCTCAAGGCATAGTTATCTTTGTTGTTTTAGGTGTGGCTTTGGAACTTACATTTTGGTTTGGTGTTTTTGGTAAAAAGCAGCAATGTAACGAACACCCCCGCAACTAATCTACAGCTAACAACACGCCCTGAGGTGGACAGCAAGCGCTAAAGCTCACTTTCCACCGCAAATTTTAACAGCGGTGATCCTTTACTTTTCAATGCAGTTAAGTAAGTTGATTCATCGTATGGCGTATGTGTTTTCCAGCACCTAAATAGGATTCGTATCCACTTAAATACCAATGATTTGATGATGGTATTATGGGGCTTTCTTTTTGCCATTAGCTTTATTGTTGGTTATTTCATGTAAATTAATTCGGTATCACCAACATAAGCTTTGAATCTTCCCCATCGGTTAATATAGCTATATTTTCCTCAGTTGTTACAAACATATCTCTTAATCGCCCTGCGACCTCAGGAAATACGTGAGACTGCGTAAATTAACCATTAGCCAGATTAATTTACAATTGGAGTGGCTGTCTAGTTTAATGCGAGCTTTGATATCACGCGTAAACATTCAACAATCGATTGTACCCAGGTAGAAACCCGGCTATGGTTTGTTTATCAAGATAAATAAACCAGCTAATTTACAGATTCGTTATGTCTCACGGAGGTTTTATCGCTCTATGAATGTTTTTCTAATAATTGCAGGTACATTAAGTGCTGTTGTAGCAACTTTGCATTTGGGTTGTATCTATTTTGGAGGTTCTTGGTATCGGTTCTTCGGTGCAGGAGAGCAAATGGCATTACTTTCTGAGCAAGGAAGTATTAAACCAACTCTTATTACTAGTGTAATTGTTCTGATTCTATCAACTTGGTCATTGTATGCATTTTCAGCCGCAGGTGTTATTTTTAAACTTCCATTCATCCGCCTAGCTCTTGTATTAATAACTTTTATTTATTTAGCCCGAGGTGTTGCAGGGTTCTTTCTAATAAATAACCCTATGGGGCGTTCGCCTGAGTTTTGGGTTTGGAGTTCTATTATTTGTTTATCTTTTGGTATTGTTCACCTTGTTGGTTTAAAACAGCAATGGGCAAGCTTGTGAGTAAAGTGTAATCTAATAAAGAATCAAACAAGGGCTATTACAATTGGCTTTTGGTAAAGCATTATATTTATAGTTAACTACTTCTCGCTAATAATTGACGGAACAAGGAATATTAAAATGGATAAAATGTCAGTTCACATAACCTCTAAACCTTTAGAAACTTACCCGCAAAAACAAATTTTAAAGGTGGTAGCTGATGAAGTAACCGAAAAAGCGACTGTGCACAAAGCAGCGGTTCAAAGTGACCAAGTGGATATATCCGAAGAAGGAAAAGAAAAAAGTCTGGGAGATCAAAATCGTGAAGCGTTACGTAAATTATCAGGCAATGAAGATGCAAGTCAGGCATCACAATCTGAAGAAGATCCTATTGATGAACAGATTGCTGAAATACAAGAAAAGATAGAAAAACTATTACAGGAAACTGCATTATTACGCAGTAAAGATGATGAAGAGTCGCAGGCTAAAGTGAGGGTACTAGAAGCAGAAATTACCGGGCTTAACACTCAACTTATTGAATTATTGAGACAGCAATTAGAATCGGGTAAATAACAAGCACAGTAAGTATATGCAAAGGCAATTGGAGACAAGAACGTTATTAATAACATAATAAAGACGCTCGCTTTAATCTTAAAACTAAAGGGGTTAACCCCTGATCTTACTGATCAAATTACTTAATTAACCAAAGTGGCTTATTTAAAGCCGCTACTTACTTTTAAAGCGCAGCGGCTTTTATTTGCTTTATGAATTAGTTTGCTGTCATCAACATTAGCTTTGCCTCTTTACCGTCAGTTAATACCGCGACGTTACCTTTATCAGTTATAAACACATCTCTTAACCTGCCTGCGGCCTTGGGAAATACGTGAGACTGCGTAAATTCACCATTGGCCAGATTAACGCTGTAGAGCTTTTTATCGACAAGAGTAGTGATAAGCACATGTTGCTGTAATGAGGGAAACGCTGCATGTTTAGAGCCGTAATACGCCATGCCTGATGGCGCTATTGATGGCGTCCAATTAACACTTGGTTTTTGCATGCCTTTATATTCGGTAAATGGTGAAATACGCGCTTGCGAGTAATCTTTGCCATAGGTGATTACCGGCCAGCCATAATTAGTCCCAGCGGTTAAGTAGTTTAGCTCGTCACCGCCTGCAGGGCCGTGTTCGTTGCTAACAATTTGCTGCGTATCGTAATCATAAACTAAGCCTTGAGGGTTACGATGACCAAGTGAGTAAACAGCATGTGCATTTGGGTTTTTGTGATTAATAAATGGGTTATCTGTTGGTATGGTGCCATCTAGGTTTATACGTAATATTTTACCAAGTTGGCTGGTGATAACTTGTGCTTGCTCTCTAAAGTCAAACCCATCGCCCGTTGAAATTAATAACGTATTGTCGGGTAGGACAAGGGCGCGTCCTGCGTAATGTTGCGGTGTGTTTTTATCAGTCGCTACTTTATAAATAACGTTAGGCTTTGAAAAGTCAGTGCCATTAAACGTGGCTTTGGCAACAACAAGCCTGTTTTCGCTTGCATCACCTTGGGCATAGGTAAAAATAACTTCTTTGGAGTCGTTATAATCTGGTGATAATACAATGTCGAGTAAACCACCTTGGCCTGCAACGTATAAACCTGTTAGGTTTAATTTTACTCTTGATTGCACGTTGTTTTTAACTATAACTACGTGGCCATCACGCTCTGTAATTAACCATGTGCCGTTTGGTAGTTCAACCATGCTCCACGGAGACTGTAATTGCGTAGCCAGTGTTTTTGTACTGTATTGCTCCTTTGGTAGCGCAACATCTGCATTAACAGAAAACGAAAAAAGCGAAAGCAAAGTAAAAAAAGAGATACATTGTTTACGGGGCAAGCCTTTGCTAGCATGACTAGTATAAGAGAAAAGCTTTATTTTAATTTGAGATAACCATGTCGTTTTTAACACGTATATTGCCTTCATTTTTAGTTTCTTGGTTACTTACATTCACACTTGCTAGCTTGTTTCATAGCCAATACGTTGTCAATCAATTAGTTAATGTAGGTGTAGTGGTGGGCTTTAGTGATCGCGTTAGTTTAACGCTTGATGATTGGTTAGGCCTATTACCTACCTACGGCGCTATTATTTCCGTAGCACTTGCCATCGCTTTTTTTGTTACCACAAAGCTTAATAAAAAGGTTCAAAAATACAGTACTCAGCTATTTGTTATTGCTGGCATTGTGGCATTTGCTATTGTGTTAATTGCCATTGAATCAATTATGAATATTCATATTATAGCCGGCGCAAGAGGCTGGGGTTTTTATGCTCAACTGCTTGCAGGCGCGGTAGGTGGTTTGGCGTTTTCGCAATTAGTTAAGGCAACTAAAACCCAAAAAGCGTGTTAGATGTGTGAATATAAATACGGCTTATACGTTATTTAGTGATTAATATTTAAAGGCCGCTGTTTATTGTAAACAGCGGCCTTTAAATATGGTTTTTAGAATTTAATCAAAAAATTAAACTAATTAGTTTGTAGCTACTTAGCCCAAAAATTAGGATTAAAACGGGCAGGGTCACCAGGTTTAACACCAAAGAGTTAGTGTAGTTTCCCATAACCCCTTTTTGATTAACCAGCCATACAAGGTAGGTGCTAACAATAGGGAGTAATAACCCGTTAGCCGCTTGCGCGAATATAATTACCGCGACAGGGTCTAAACCGAGTGACGCCACAGCAGCACCAAACAATAAAATAACAATAGCGACGCCTTTAAAGCGCGTGTTACCCATATCGTTTGACCAACCTAACATGCCACACACAGCATAAGCACCGGCAAGTGGCGCTGTAATAGCACTTGTTAAACCTGCAGCAAATAAACCAATAGCAAAAAAGTAATGAGCGGCGTCACCAAGCAATGGCTCTAGCTGCACGGCCATATTGGCCGCACTAATTTGCCCCGCATCGGTGCCATAAAATGCAACTGAAGCTGTAGATAAAATAGCTAAAGTGATCACACCGCCTAAGGTGATTGATAGGCCTGTATCAACATTTGTTTGTTTAATCACTTTTTGCATGTCGCTGTTACTGTCGTGTCTAGCAGCGAGTACGCCGGAGTGTAAAAATAAGTTGTATGGCACAATGGTAGTGCCTACTAATGCCAATATGGTCGTAATAGAGCCTTCAGGCATACTAGGAATAAAACCAGCAAATACATCACCCAGTGAAGGCGCTGCCATTACAAGTGTTGAGATAAACACTAAGCTCATTAAAATAACGAGTAAAATTAGCGCGTTTTCAACCACTTTATGTTTGCCGCTATACAGTAAAGCTGCACTAAAAAAAGCAATAAGTGGTGTCCATAGTTGAGGACTAACTTGAGGGAATATTTCAATTAATCCCATGCTAGCGCCACTTAAATTACCCGCTTCATAAGCTGCACTGCCCACACCAATGGCGCTAATGACTAAAAATATAGCTAAAGATTTAAATAAAGGCGTTTGAATATGTGCTCTGAGCGCTTGAGCTAAATCTTGCCCGGTAGCAACGCCAAGGCGCGCCGCCATAGATTGTAATAATATAGTGGCAACTACTGAAAACAGTAATGTCCATATAAGTGCAAAACCAAAGTTTGCACCTGCCACGCTGGCGGTAGTAATAGTCCCTGGTCCAATGAAGGCAGCGGTGACGAGTAGTCCTGGTCCTAATCGCATAATTGACCTTAATAGTGCTATTGCATGTTGCTATTTAAAGTTACATCTAACGTTTAAAACCAATATTTATACGCGATGCCTGTAGTGTTATTGCTGCCACTTTAATTAAGTGCCCTGCAGCGATTATCGCCCCTTGGCTGGTTCTTTTTTAATAAGCATATGTTATACCAACCCGCAATAATACTTAATCAATTTGAGGGATTAAATCTGACGCTAACTGCGTTAAAAATTTCTAATATACGACTGCATGGATGCAGGAGGTAGAGCAATGCAGGAGCAATTAGTGATAACAACTAAATAACGAAATTTTTGCCTGGTTATCAATACGATTTTCTCACCTCAGAATAGATCACTTAATTAAGCGAATTGCTATTAAAAAATGTCGAGTAGGATACCAACTTGTATATAAATTTAAAGGGGATACAGTGCGTTTGCATGAATTTTAAACGTATATATAAGCGAGTTAAATGACTGATGCCGATATTAATATCGGCATCAGTATATTTACTTTATTAAGTTTTTAATCGCTTCTAAGCCTTTTTTTAAGGTATCTGCATCGGTAGCATAGTTAATACGAATACACTCGTGCTTGTGCGACCAGCTGTCGTCAATGCCGATAAAAAAGTTGTGACCTGGGATCACATACACGTCTTGCTCTTTAAGCTTTTGATACAACACCTCGCTTGTCATTTTTGCATCTTTAAACCACAGCCACATAAAAAATGCGCCTTCAACTTTGTGCAAATAAACAGGCAGTTGGGCAAACACTTCATCAAACAAATCAACCGCTATGTGTGCTTTATTACGATAAAAAGGCAGTACAACATTACGACACAGTGGGAGTAGTTCGTTGTCGTTAATTAAGCGTGTCACTAAGCTTGGGCCAATACTATTTGGCGATAAAACCATGCTGCCATTTACGCGGCCAATTGCTTTAATAATCTCATTGTTTGCAACCACAATACCGCTGCGTAAACCCGGTAGGCCAAGTTTTGAAAGTGACATACATAAAATAATGTTTGAGTTCCACGTTAGGTTTGCGTCGGTGTAAATACAACCTGGGAACGGATCGCCGTACGCGTTATCAATAATGAGTGGAATGCCATATTGCTTAGCGAGCAAATCAAGGTGTTTTACTTCATCGTCAGTAATTACATTACCTGTTGGGTTAGTAGGGCGTGATACGCACAGCGCGCTTATGCTGCTGTCGTTTGCTAGTACTTTTTCAACTGCTTTAAAATCAATTACGTATTTAAACTGTTTTGATGCACTACCTGTATTTAAAATTTCGATATCAGGCTTTATGGCAACAAACATATCAGCCGATAAGCCTTGATCGGCATAACCTATGTACTCTGGCGCAAGGGGAAATAAAATCTTTTTATGGCTGCCATCCGGCATTTCGCCTGCCAACATATTAAACAGCACAAAAAAGTTAGCTTGACTGCCATTACCAAGTGCTACGTTATCGGCGCTAATATCCCATGCGAACTCTTTACTTAGCTGGCCTGCTAATGCAGCTCTAAACTCGTCGTTACCAGTCGGGCCGTCGTAAAGGCCAAATACCTGCGATACCTTGTTACTGGCAACGAGTTTTTGTAATTCACTTAAAAAAACCTCATTTACTTGTGGTACTAGTGCGGGGTTACCGCCACCCAGCATAACAATATTAGGATTATTGCTGTTTTTAGCACCGCCTAAATCTTCCATTAACTGAGTAATGCCGTTGGGTTGTGTGAATTTAGTGCCAAAGTTTGAGTAGTTCATAATGCATAGCGTTTGTTAGTAATGGGGAGGGCAGTATAGCGTAAATAAAGGGCTTAAATCCGATGATGAGAATAATTCAATGCTTAGCTTTGTAGTTGGCTATGACAATAAAATTTCTATAAAACAAAGGCTAAGTTAAGATTTTTTAACGCCGTATAAAAACTCTTCGCCGCAGTCCATATACAAATCAAATTTGGTCATAACTTTGGTAAACATGGGGGCATGTAAAAATTCGTTTAACCATGCGCGTACATGCGTGTATTCACTTTGTAAGTACCAGTGTTTATCTACGCGGGCAAACTGTCTAATAAATGGCAGCAGAGCATAGTCGGCTAGGCTTTTTTCATTGCCCATTAGGTATTTATGGGTAGTTAGCTTTGCTTCAAATTGCTTAATAAACTCTTCGCAGGCTTTTTGATAATAAATTTGTGCCATGTCTTTTGTACGAGCATAAAATTTGTACTTTTCGAGCACCGGTTTAAATTGCGTGTCGTTTAGCTTAATTAACTCAAGCATGCGCTCAAATGCTAATGGGTCTTGAGTATGCAGTAAATTATACGGATCGTTTTGCTTTAAAGCCCAGAGCATAATGTCTAGGCTTTCGTCTATAACTTGATTATTCGGCAACAATAAAACTGGCACCGTGCCTTTTGGCGATATTTTCAAAAGATGCGGCGGCTTATTTTTAGTTTTTATAGCGCGTAGAAGCACATGTTGCTCTGCCATTAAAATACCCATTCGTGCGCGCATTGCATATGGGCAGTGTTGTAATGAATATAATAATGGCAGTGTCATTTTAATACTTACCTTAACTGTTTAAGCCTTCAACATATTGCTGACGTGTTTTTACTTTTACCATATGATTTAACTGATCAGCTGCTTGTGTTTGCCCGCTAATTAAATCTTGGAAATGGGCGAGTAACACGGCTTTATCTAGTTTTTCTTTATCGCCTGAGCCAATGTCAGTTAAATCAATCATGAACTCGTCAAACTTATCGGCATAATCGGTCACAATATCCATATTTAAAAATTGCTCATGATTATAAATGCTCGGGTAGCCGCCTTTTTGTTTATCAATAGCAAAGCTAATGCCTTTTACATTGGTAACGGTTGTTTCCTTTTTACAGCTCAGCATACAGCTGGCATCAATACGTGGTTTTTTACAGCCAACGGTTTGCTGGAAAAAACACTGGCGGCTGGTCATCATTAGTATTGGGTGATAAATGCTGTACATCATTTTAAAGTTGTTAGGGCGTTTAATACTGCGCATTTGCTGCTTGTTTATTTCGTTTGAAATAAACGCGCCTTTAGCATTTAAATCTTCTTGTAGCGTTAATAACGCATAAGAGTTTGTCGTATTTAGTAAAGGACCTGCAATCCAGTCAATGCCCATTTGCACTGCTTTGTATGCCACGCCGGTGTTATTACTAATAATAAGTTTAGGTTTCGCTACTTCTAATAAACGCACGGCTTCGTCAAAGTCTTTACCAATTAACACGGCTGGAAACCACGGAATTAACTGTGGGTGCTCTAAAAATACATTTATGTATTTATCGTTATCGGTTCTAAAGCTTTCAGGTAATTTAAAGTAAACATCGCCATTTGTTAAATCACATAGGTGAACGTCTTTTATGTCCGATATTAAAATAGAGAGTGTTGTTTTGTTTTTATCTGCTTTTTCGTGGTTTACTAGTTTAGGCAGTTCAACAGGGGCGAGTACGTCTTTACCTTCGTTTAATAAAAACGCGACTTGCTTCTTAATACGGGCAAGCTCTTTAAACGGAATGCTTAAGTTGTTGCCTAAGTTTGAGTAATCCATATTTTTAATTTCAAAATTGGCATTACTAAAGCTTTTAAAGCGCTTATCAATGGCAGCAATATCAACAACTGATTTATCAGCGGTATGCATAACCATTTGCGATTGCACTTCAAAGCGCTGAGGTTGCTCAGTGTTTAAATTTGCGCTTTCATTTATTAACGAACTATCGTTTTTATCATTAATAACCAGCGTTACAGTAAATGGCTGGTTTAACTGTCCTGAAAATTCAAAACGAAGCTCACGCTTTGAAATATCTAAAAACTCAATTTTCTTTTTAACTAATGAATCAATTTCACTTTTTTGGGTAGAAAGCTCTTGTTGCGCATCGTAAATTTGTACAACTGAAATAGCGTTACTTTTTTCGTTTGCGTGATCAAAGCTATGGTCGCGCGGGTTGTCGGTAAACATGTTTTTGGTCATGTCGCCGGTTAAAAATTTATTAGTAAAGTTACGGTTAAACACTTTATACAAGCTTGAGTCGTCTTCAATTAAGTTACCGGTTTGCACAAACGTGTCTATCTGTTTACGCCAGCTATCAATAACCGTATGTACGTAGTTAGCGCCTTTAATACGACCTTCTACTTTTAACGAATCAACACCTGCGGCTACCAGCTCTGGTAGGTCAAAATAAGCTGAATTATCTTTTAAGTTTAATGGGTGTTTGTTACCCATCGCCGTTGGCTCGTATTCATCACGACACGCTTGCGAGCAGCGACCACGATTGCCCGAGTTACCCACACTTACTGAGCTTGAATAGCATTGCCCTGAAAACGCAATACATAAGGCGCCGTGCACAAATACTTCGGTTAATACGTCGCATTTATGCGCTACGTCAGTCAGTATTTTGATTTCAGTTAAGTTAAGCTCGCGCGATAAATTTACACGTGTAGCGCCAATGCGGGCTAAAAACTCAACTTGTGATTCGTTATGCGTAGTTAACTGCGTTGATGCGTGAATATGCAAAGTAGGAAAGTGCTTTTTAACTATATTGAATAACCCTAGGTCTTGCACAATAATGCCGTCGAGCGTGGTATTTACTAGCTGATTTAATAGCTTAAATAGCGCACCCATTTCGTGCTCTAATATAACTACATTTAGCGTTAAAAAAATCTCACAGCCGTATTCATGGGCTAGGCGAAGTGCGCCGTTAAGCTCATCAAACGAAAGATTAGACGCTCGGTTACGTGCATTAAAGGTATCTAACCCACAATAAACCGCATTAGCACCGGCTACAATGGCGGCTTTTACTGCGTTTACATCACCGCCTGGGGCTAATAGTTCAATCTTTCTACTCATTACAACTTCACTTCGCTCATATTTAATTGCCGCGAATTTTATCTGGTTAAGCACGTTAATGCTATTTATTGAGGGATATAATAAAGACTAAAATAAAAGAGTGTATAAAATTACAATTAAGCAGGCTGATTTATTACGTAAACATGTAATAAAATGATAGTTTATAAGCAAGCAACACTTTCAACTTTACTTAGGCGATACCCATCAGCAATCAAGATCTTAAACAGTTAGATACAGATTTAAATAGTGATGAATCTGTAATTATTAACACCCAACTAAAAATAGCCACATTTAACCTGTTTAACTATCTTGAGCCACCCAATGCATACTATGAGTTTGAGAAAATTTATACCGCGCAGCAGTGGGCTAAAAAGCAGCGTTGGATTGTTGATTACTTAACAGAGCATACCCCTGATGTGATTGGTTTTCAGGAAGTGTTTAGTATTGATTCGTTAAAAGAGCTAGTTGCTGAGCAAGGCTATAATTACTTTGCAGTAGTTGATACGCCAGAGGTGATTGATGATTTTATTTATAAACGTCCCGTGGTAGCAATTGCCTCTAAATATCCCATAGTTGAGGTAGCAGCGGTTGAACACGATAGCGAGCTTGCAAGCACGCTTGGCCTTAATAGTGAGTTTACTTTTAGTCGTAAGGTATTGAGAGCGACCGTTACTTTGCCGCACATAGGCAATACTGATTGTTATGTGGTGCATTTTAAATCTAAGCGCCCGATGATTAATGTTGATGAACACAACAAAGAGCTAGCGCCCGAGCAAAACATAATTGAGATTTTAAAAGCAAATGTAGCAGGAGGGTGGGGCTCAACTATTCAGCGTGGCAGTGAAGCTACATTGCTAATGATACAAATGATTACTCGCCGCGAAGCTACGCAACAACCCATGCTATTAATGGGGGACTTTAATAATGAACTTGCGGATGGCGTATTAAGCCATTTACTGACGAGTACGCTGCGCTTTGCACCTGCGTTTGACGCTAAAACCTACTTAGCAAAATATTGTTTAAATGATTCATGGGATTTATTTGTTAAGTCGCAGCTAAGTAATGATGAAGTGATTAGCGATGAAGCAATAACAAACGATGTACAAAGTGATTGTGATAGCAATAACAGCGAGATTGTTGGTTCAGCGGATAAAAGCCAAGTAAAAAATATAAATATAACAAAGCCTGCACCGTTAAGGCCGCCAACACATTATTATGGCGCGAGCAGCTCTGTGCTTGATTACATTTTATTGTCGTGTGAGTTTGACGCTAGCTACGATGACAGCTTTTTTGAAGTAAGCGCTTATAACACTTACGACAGGCACTTAATAAACCCCGAGTATGAGCGTGATGATTTAACTACCGACCACGGTGTTGTATTGGTTACCCTTAAACTAAGAAGCTAGGTTTTCTCATTTAATAACTTACAGCGTACGATTAAGCTAAAAAAGAATTAAGCTGCAATATGCATAATTATGCTAAAATCATAAATTAACAATTACCCATATTGCAGCGAAACTTGACCTGCAGTCTTTGTGTGTATATTTTATCGCCAGAATTTTTGCATTAAATCAATAACAAATCACTAAAATGGTAAATATGGAATTTTACACTTACTCGTATCACACGCGAAAGATGGACTTAACTTCGCAAGTACACACTTTCTTCGTAAATCGAATTTATAATTCTAAATTGTTAGTGAAAGCTTTGCTTTTTGCTTTGTTTATTAGTTTAAGTAGCGCTTACGCGCAAGAAACCACCTCATACAGTTTAATCAATGAATCTAATGCAGGGCTGCTAAAAAGAGCCGAATTACTTATGGATACTGACGTTATAACAAGTATCGAACTAAGTAAGGCGTTGTTGTTACAAGCGCAAAGTGCTGATGACACGTTACTCAGCGCAAAATTACATAACTTATTAGGTAAAGCGAATAAAAAAATAACAATATTAATGAATCGCTTCATCACTTTTCACAATCCTCGGCTTATTACAGTAAATTAAATGATTCACGCAACCAAATAAAGGCGTCTATTAATTATATAAAAATATTATCAGATGAAAAACGTTATGACGAACTTGCTAACCGCATTGAAACTTTATTACCAACAACGCTTGTGTATGGCGATGAGTTTTTTATAGCACAAGTACTCCTAACAAAGGGGGATTCGTTTTATGAACAAAAAAAACACAATGACGCGATCACGCAATATTCATCTGCTTTAAAATACCTTGTAAATAAAGACGAACAAATACAAAAACAGTTAGGTGAAACGTATAAAAAATTAGCTCAGTCGTATAAGCGTCTTGAAAATAGAGAGCAAACAGCTCATTTTTATACCAAAGCTTTAGAGATATATACTAATTTAGATGATTTAAAGTTGATGGCGCGTACATTAAATACACTAGCAGAAGCGCAGCGCTATTTAGACAACTTAGTTTTAGCCCTTGATTACTCCACTCGTGCATTAGAAATACATAAAGACATTGACGATCCTGTGGGCTTAGCTAAAGCATTATTAGGTGCTGGTATTATTTATCGCCATATCAACCTTTATGAAAAATCACTTAAGCATATAAATGAGGCATATTTATATTATAAAAAAGTAAATAACGTGCTTGGGATTGCTAAAACATCCAATCAAATGGGGCTGCTATACACACGATTAAAGCAGTTTGATCAGGCCGAGATTTTCTATCAAATAACCATTGATTTACCAAAAGGTGTGGTCGAGGAAAAAACGCTCGCGTCGGCCTTAAGAGAAATGGCTGTTATTAACTATGAGTCTGGCGACTTAGAATCAGCGATGAAATTTGCTCAGAAAGCTTACGTAACTTATAAAACCAAAAATCTTACATCCTACATTTCTATAACAGCGCGTATTATTGCTAATATTTATCGTGCCCAAGGGAATAAAAACAAGGCTATAGAGTATTACAAAGAGTCGTTGTCGTTCGCCAGAGAAACGGGCAGTAAGCTTTATGAGATAAAGTCGCTAACAGCGCTTGCGGCGATTTTAATTGGTATTGATACAAATGAGGCGATTTCTTTACTAAAAAGGTCACTCGCTTTATCAACCGAAATAGATGATAAGTTACATATGCTATACGCTTATCGTGAAATTCGAATAGCAGAAAAACAGCGTGGACGAATAAATTAATCACTACGTTACGCGGAAGAAGAAATAGCCCTGACCGGAATCATTCAATACGAAAGAGACGAAAGTAAGCTTGCTCTTGAAAAAGCACATTTGCATTCTCACAAAATGGAAATAGAGCTTGTAGTGGTACAGTGATTTTGGCCACCCATTAAGAAAGAAATGTTATGCTAATAAGCATACAAATTTGGGTGAAAAAATGACGAAATTAAAACGCGCAACGTATTCTGCAGCAATAAAATTAGAAACAGCTCAGCTTGTAGTTGACCAAAGTTATACTCAAGAAGAAGCAGCCAAAGCGATGGGGGTGGGTAAATCAACCGTCAGTAAGTGGGTTACTCAATTAAAGCAAGAGCGGAATGGCCAGACACCATCTGCTTCGCCAATGACGCCCGAACAAATTGAAATCCGCGAACTTAAAAAGCAAATCCAACGCATCGAATTAGAAAAGGATATATTAAAAAAGGCTACCGCTCTCTTGATGTCCGACTCCCTGAACAATTCTCGTTAATCGAGAAACTAAATCAACGAGAGCGTTACCCAATTAGCGTGCTGTGTAACGTATTCAATGTGCATCGTAGCAGCTATAAATATTGGGCTATACGGGATACAACGCCGACGTCAGAGCAAGTAAGGCTAGAGGCTGAAGTTAAAGCAATACATGCAATGAGCGGTGGCTCAGCTGGGGCGCGGACAATCGCGGCAATAGCAACGAACAATGATTTTGAATTGAGTCGTTATCGTGCTGCTAAGCTAATGGTTAAATTAAAGCTTGAAAGCTGCCAAGTACCTCAACATTCATATAAACGCGGCGGTAATGAACACCTTGAAATTCCAAACCTGCTTGATAGACAATTTGATGTTGTTGAGCCAGATACCGTGTGGTGCGGTGATGTGACGTATATTTGGGTAGGTAATCGCTGGGCTTATTTAGCCGTTGTTGTTGATTTATTTGCACGTAAAGTAGTTGGCTGGGCCATGTCGTTGTCGCCAGATACTAATTTAACGCTAAAAGCGCTTGAACTCGCGTATGAAAGCAGAGGAAAACCGACAGGACTGATGTTTCATTCAGACCAGGGTAGTCATTATACAAGTTTAAAATATCGCCAACGTTTATGGCGCTATAAAATCAAACAAAGTATGAGTAGGCGTGGAAACTGTTGGGATAATGCACCAATGGAGCGATTTTTTAGAAGCTTTAAAACGGAATGGATGCCAAAGGTTGGATATGGAAATTTTATAGATGCTAAATATAGCGTTAGTGATTATATCAACGGATATTACAACAACGTTAGGCCGCATCATTATAATGCCGGTTTAGCGCCAAATGAATCTGAGGTTAGATATCAAGATTCTAAAACTGTGGCCAAATTTTATTGACCACTACAGCTGGAGACGTTAAGAGAAAAAGAAAAACTCCATCAACTTGAGCTTGAAAAGAAAAACAATGAAATTGAAATATCAGGCCAAGCTAGGGTTATATCAGAGCTAGAGCTTGCAAAAAACAAATACGCGAGTATTGCGCTCGCATTTTTATTAGCCGCTTGTTTAGCTATTGTTTTATTGGTTTATCGAAGCTTTATTGCCTCTAAAAAACGTAATGAAGAGTTAGACTATTTGGCCGCGAGAGACCCTTTAACCAATTGTTATAACCGCCGCATTTTATTTGAGATTATGAATCGCGACTTTTTGGATTTACCTCAGATTGAAGAATATTGTATTTTAATGGTCGATATTGACCATTTTAAAAGTGTTAACGATACTTATGGGCACAGCATTGGCGACACCGTACTTTGTGGTGTTGCCAGTCTTTTACAAGCCAATATACGTACGAGCGATAGCGTTGCCCGTTTTGGTGGCGAGGAATTTTGTATTATTTTACCCAATACGACTCAAGAGCAAGCAATACGTATTGCTGAGGCTATTCGTATTAAAGTAGAAAAAGCGATATTTGATGATATTCCTGTTACGTGTAGTTTTGGGGTTACGTCTATTAAATTTAAAGCCAGAACGCCTTCTGAGTTAATTGAACAGGCCGATTTAGCACTTTATGAGGCTAAGTCTTTGGGTCGTAATCAAGTTGTGTTGTGTGATTGTGCGTTTGAAGAGTTTAAGCTTTTTAGATCGGAGTAAACCCAGCAGTATACAGCTCAGTTTTGATGTTATTTTTAAAATCATAACAAGTAAACTTTATACAACGCCGTGAGTTACTTACACATGTAATCAGGCTTATTAAATTAACCCTTTAAATATCAGTGTATTAACTTAGGCTTTAAAATTGCATTCTAAACTAAGTTAAAAAACAAAATAAAGGATTTAGTAATGACTGAAGTTGCACTTTCGGCCTATTTGGCATTTTACCTCTATTTAATTATGTTGCTTGTACAGTGGGCTGTGGCTACGTTTAGCAAAGCTAAAGAGCCAAATGCTGTACCAGGTAAAATTGACGAGGATTTATCGCACGATAGCTTTATATTTAGAGCGCATCGTACGTTTCATAATACGCTTGAAAACAGCGCATTATTTATAGGTACGGTGTTATTTGCGTTTGTAATTAATTATCAAAGCCCGATTTTTGCTATGTGTATTTGGGTGTACTTAATTGCGCGTTTAATTCACATGGTGCTGTACTACGCTATAGCAACAGAGAGAAACCCAAGCCCACGTAGTTACTTCTTTTTAATCGGTGTGCTTGCTAATGTGGTTATGCTGATAATGATAGGGTTAAGACTAATCTCTTAATTTATAAAAAAAGTTATAAGCTCTATTTATAACTTTAAACAAAAAAGCGAAGAGCCTTTAAGGCATCTTCGCTTTTTTATTTAGGTAGCAGCAGAATATAAACCACGTCTACCGTAAGGTAATATTAATGGCTAATCGACGCCTATAAACCCGCCTGTTTGGTGTGTCCACAGGGCTGCGTAAATCCCGCCCTTAGCGATTAGTTCTTCATGAGTGCCTTGCTCAACTACGCCGCCGTCATCAAGTACAATTAATCTATCCATTTGTGCAATGGTTGAGAGCCTATGCGCTATGGCAATTACTGTTTTGCCTGTCATTAAATCATCAAGGCTTGCCTGAATTGCTGCTTCTACTTCTGAGTCGAGTGCGCTGGTGGCTTCGTCGAGTATAAGTATGGGTGCATTTTTAAGTAGCACACGTGCAATAGCAATACGTTGGCGCTGTCCGCCCGAAAGAGTAACACCGCGTTCGCCCACTTGAGCATCAAAGCCTTTGTTGCCTTTGCTATCTACCAAGTCGTTTATAAACTCAAGTGCTTTAGCTTGTTTGGTGGCGTTGATCATCTCGTCTTGCGTTGCATCGGGGCGACCGTACAAAATATTGTCTTTTACTGAGCGATGAAGCAGGGAAGTGTCTTGCGTAACCATTGCTATGTAGCGGCGTAGACTTTCTTGGCTTACATCTGTGATGTTTTGCCCATCAATTTTTATTGTTCCTGAGTCGGTATCGTAAAAACGCAGTAATAAGTTAACAAGCGTTGATTTACCTGCACCAGAGCGGCCGACTAAACCAATTTTTTCGCCAGGTTTAATGTTTAAGTTTAAACCGTCCATTACTGGGCTGCGATTAGTCTCGTTTGCTGCTTTACCGTAATTAAAGTGTACGTTGTTAAACTCAATGGCACCTTGGCTTACGTTAAGCGTATCAGCATTTGGTTTATCGGCAACTTCGATAGGGTTTGATAGTGTTTTCATACCATCGGCTACGGTGCCAATGTTTTCGAACAAGCTGCTTATTTCCCACATGATCCATTGCGCCATACCGTTTAATCTAAGCGCTAAACTAACAGCAACTGCAATGGCACCTGCGCTAATTGCACTCAGTGACCATAAATAAAGTGATACAGCGGTAACTGAAAATACTAATAAATAATTTAAGCTTTGAATAACAAAGTTTAGGCTGGTTACCAAGCGCATTTGTTTGTACACAGGCTGTAAAAATACATCCATGCTTTGTTTTGCGTATTGCTCTTCACGCTGGGTATACGAAAACAATTTAATAGTAGAAATATTTGTGTAGCTATCAACAATTCGACCGGTCATTTCTGAGCGCGCATCGGCTTGTGAGCTGGCAATTTTTTTAAGGCGCGGTACAAAATAAAGCTGTACGCAAATGTATAAAACTAACCAAACCAGTAAAGGGATCATTAAGCGCCAATCAGCTTCGGCAACTAAAAATACCATTGAGCCAAAATAAACCACTATGTACATTAATACATCGAGTAGTTTGGTCACTGTTTCGCGAACGGCTAAAGAGGTTTGCAATACTTTGGTGGCTATTCTTCCTGCAAACTCATTTTGATAAAAGCTCACACTTTGGCGCAGTAAATAACGATGCGCTAACCAGCGAATCGACATAGGGTAATTGCCCAGCAATGCTTGGTGCAAAATAGCAGAATGAAAAAATACGACTACGGGCAATACCAGTAAGAGCATGACAGCCATTTTGATAAGTTCTGATTTTTGCTCTACAAACAAGGTTTCGGGTGTGTAGGCCGTTAACCAATCAACAAGCTGCCCCATATAGCTAAATAAAGAAACCTCTAAAATAGCGAGCATGGCAGCGCTGATTGACATTAGCACCAACGACAGTTCCATTCCTTTGGTGTAGTGACGACAAAAAGCAAATAAAGTCGAAGGCGGCTGAGTAGGTTGATCCTCAGGAAATGCTTTTGTCATTTTTTCAAATAATCGATACATTTTAAAAACTTAAATGGCAAATAATGGTGGCTATTATACCATTTAAGTATTTTTAAATGCAGGTTTGTAAGGTATTAATTGTGAATATGCTAGAGCGTTATTAATATAAACTTATGTATAAAAGAACACCTAAAAACACTTCACTTACTTTTATAGCATTGGGTTATTTAGGTTTGTACCTTTGCTCATGTATAAATCGTCATATCTGAGACCACCATTTCCGTAAGGCTTTTTAATTGGGCCTGTATTACAGTTTGCTAAAAAATATATAAGAGGTTGTTCGCGCTTCATTCTAAATTGTGCATTTTTATACACCAGTGTTTGCTTGCTAAATTCACCACCTTTTACGTAAACATCATATTGCTGACCTTGCTCTGAGGCTGCTGCGTTATTAACAACATACCATACGTCGTACCAGGTATTTGTTTGCAGTGGCTTGGCCGATTGTTTGGTAGTGTAGTTTTGAATGTTGCTATACCCGCTGTCGGTTTTAACCATTAATGCGCCATCGTTTACAAGCCCGTTTGATTCTGTTTTATCGGTTACGCGAAGTGTAGGCTCAAACGCATCGTACGCATGTTTATTAATTAGCTCTGGCGTAAGGTTGCTTAATCCAAAAGCATGGTTATTAGGAAAAGCAGCCACGTTTATACGCATATAAAATGTGTAGGTTTGACCAACTTCAACCGCTTGTGGAAGTTTTGTATAAGAAAGCGCTTTACGATTTCCTACAATGCCCTCAGCCGCAGGCTTTTTTAGTAAATAATGATTTATTGATGCAGGTGCTTGTTCTGGTTGTATAACTGTTATTTGTGGATTTTTGACCTGTGGCTTAGTTTCATTTTGGGTATCGACACTTTGCCACTTGCTAAGTGAATTTTCAAAATTATCAATAAGTAGCCAATCGCTCGATGTATTTTTTTGAATGGTTGAACATGCTGATAGCGTGCTAAACAAACATAGAATTAAAATGTGTTTGGAAGACATAATTGGCTCTCGTAATATTATTGATATTTGGTTAACCAATTTAAATTTTGGCTATAGTTTTTATTGAGAGTTATGTAACCAATTTAATGTTTTTATGTCAATCATTAAAGCAATACGTAATGGCGTGGGAACTGCGAAGATATAAAAATTATTATTCCATTCAGAAAATTAACCAGTAAACTTATCCATTAAATCAACTCAGCAAATTTCAGCTGAGTTTAAAATAATTTAATAGTTAGGATGTTATATGTATACGGGTTCGTGTTTGTGCGGTGAGGTAAGCGTTGAAGTGTCGGGCAGTATAACCAGCATTATTCATTGTCATTGTTCACTGTGCAGAAAAAACAGCGGGACTGCATTTGCAACCAATGGCTTTGTAAATACAGATGACTTTACAATAACTAAAGGGCAGGCACTACTTAGCGAGTATAGTTTTAAAGTAGGGCGTACTCGTTACTTTTGTAAATGTTGTGGCTCGCCGGTTTACAGTAGCAACAATGATGACAAAAGTAGAATACGAATTCGTTTAGGAATATTTGATAGCGATATTACTGAGCAGGTTTTATCGCATAATTTTGTTACGTCTAAAGCTAACTGGGAGAAGCTAGAAACAAGCTTACCGTGCTATGAAAAACATGAACCTGGGCGTTAACGCGTTTTATTCAATGTGGTAAATGCTGTTAATACTTTTATAAAGGTTTGGTGAAAAATTTATAAACACAGGTGAGTTTTGTATTTCATCAACGTTTATGTACATTAATGTTTGCTGGCTTAGTATGATCACTATATTTTTGTATTCGTTAAACTCTATTATTGCTAAGCACTTAAAATGTTGCCTTAAAAGTACTAAAAGCATTTGCAGCTCTTGGCCAGTTTGTGGGTTTAAATTAATGATTACTTGCGTATTTTGCTCACTGCAGCTATTTATATTTTGCCAAAAGCTATCGCTGGTTAAAAAAGGCTGGTGATATTCACCACTAAAAATATCGATAGTGATTACGTTAAAGTGATCAGTGCATTGGGCAATATATTGTTCGGCGCATTGTAAATAGGTGCTGTGCTTAATTGGTAACTTAAAGTGCTGGGCAGCAATTAAGGCAATGTTTGGGTTTATTTCTACCGTGTTAAATGTATTGATGGTGTTTATGTAAGGCGTATTACTTTGTAAGTGATACATAATTCGCTCAAACCCTGCAGTGCCTAAACCTAGATTTAATATATTTAGTGTATCTACCGGTTTAAGTAAAAATAACATCATACACTGGTTTACAGGTACTATTACTTGCTCAGGGTGTATAAGGTTCATAACGCCTTGAACTGTTATGTCTTCATTGGTTTTTTGTGCAAGCGTTAACCACCGGTATTCTTTATTTTGATACACGCATACGGGGCCGTATGCACTTTGCTGCGACTCAATAAGGTTACTTTTAATTGTATCTTCTTTTAGCTTACGCATAACTTAAACTATTAATATATACACAATGACAGTGTGCCACGAAAAACACATTTTTTTATAGATTATTGTGTAACAAGGTTTGTAATTTAACCTCTAAATATAATATTGTATTAGCAATTAATTACTTAGACGTTATTCAAGGATTGAAAATGAGAACATTTATTTGCGCTGTTCATTTTGTGTGTGCTCAGTGGATGAAAAAATTAGACTCAAGAAATAAAAATACGGCCATAAATGCTGCAGCATTGTTAGCCATGATATCTACTGTATATAGTTTTCTTTTAGCTATGACGTTTGACATTCACTACTTAGATAAAATAATCAGTACTTTTAAGCAAAACCCTTTACTTATTGGTGCTCTATTTTACGCAATCGTAATTGGAATTGTGTTTTTAATTTTGGGTGATTTTAACGGTTATAGAAGTAGAGTTAGATCTTGTATAAATAAAGGGAGCTTTAAAAAATATATTTTAGGAATAAAGCTGTGGATGTTTGGGTTAATTCCTATGACCGGTATTATGTTGATTGTACGACTCAATTAACTCTCTAAGTATTACTATAACTGCGCTTTAGCGTGCTCCTTTCTACATCTACCTCAAATGTATTGCCATAAAATCTTAGTTAAGTAATGGTTACACTATAATAATTAGGAGCTAATAGATGCTTAAAACACCTTTGAAAATCACAACAACGTTACTCAAATTTACTGCAATTGCAGGCGCTTGCACACTTGCATTATCAGCACATGGTGAAACGCAATTACAATATACCGACCAACAAAAGTTACACGATATAGCAAGTGAAGTGTCGGCTACCCGTATCGGTAGTGACATTCAAACGCTGGTGGATTTTGGTACTCGCCATACGCTTTCAGAGACTAAATCGGATACGCGAGGTATTGGTGCGGCTAGGCGTTGGATAAAAAAAGAATTTGAAAAAATATCTGTGCAGTGTGGTGGTTGTCTGGAAATTATTGAAGTAAAGGACACTATATCGGGCGAAAAACGCATTCCTAATCCTGTTGAAGTGGTTAACATAGTGGCTATTCAACGTGGGTCGAGCGAGCCGAATCGGATGGTGATGATGTCGGGTGATATAGATTCACGTGTAAGCGATGTTATGGACTTTACGAGTGATTCACCGGGTGCTAACGATAATGCATCGGGCGTGGCAGGAGTAATAGAAGCAGCTCGTGTTTTAAGTAAATACAAATTTAATGGTTCGGTAGTTTACGCGGCGCTTTCGGGCGAAGAGCAAGGTTTGTTTGGCGGTAAAATATTAACGGCTTATGCACAAAAGCATAACTGGCAAGTTCATGGCGTTTTAAACAACGATATGATTGGCAATATTACCGGTATTAATGGGGTAACTAATAACACGACTGCACGTATATTTTCAGAAGGTACCCGTGTTGTAGAAACAAAAGAGCAAGCTAATACTCGGCGCTTTACAGGTGGTGAAGTCGATTCTGCGAGTCGTAATTTAGCTCGCTACATAGATACTATTGCTGACAGATACATTTCTAATTTAGATACAATGCTTGTATATCGATTAGATAGATTTGGTCGTGGTGGGCATCATCGCCCATTTAATGATGCAGGTTTTGCAGCAGTGCGTATTATGGAAACTAACGAGCACTACGATCGTCAGCATCAAGATTTACGCACTGAAAATGGTGTTGAGTATGGCGATACCATTGAAGGTGTTGATTTTGATTATACGGCTAAGTTAACTTCACTTAATGCGGTAACGATGGCGTCTATTGCGTGGGCACCCGCACCGCCAAAAGAAGTTAAAATAAAGGGCGCTGTTACAGCTGATACGTCGTTTTCATGGCAACAAAGCAGTGATGAAAATATTGCTGGCTATAAAATTTATTGGCGTTACACGAGCGAGCCGCAATGGCAGTTTAGTAAATACGTTGGTAAGGTTTCACAGTACACACTTAAAAACGTAGTGATTGATAATTATTACTTTGGTGTAGCCTCTGTTAGTAAAGACGGTATTGAGTCTCCAGTAGTTTTTCCGGGCGATGTAGGTTCGTTTGATCACAATATAAAATAGCAATTTGGCTAAAAACACAGCAAACAGAAGGCTTTAAAGTGCAAATGGCCGTTTTATACTTGCACCTTATTTACTAAGCCCTTAGAGTGTAAAAAAAGAAGTAAAAGGTTACTAAACATGGAACAACAAGAAAAAAAATCGTTAACAGCACAAGAGCAAGCGTTAGCAGATCAACAACGTGTTGTATGGCAACGCGAGTGTTTTCAAGCAGCACAAAAATATTTAGCCGAAAAAGGCATTATGCCAAAATCAGTAGTTGATAAAGACAGCCGATTTTTAGCACCACTTTGTGCAATGTGGAAATTTAAAGCCCAAAACGGTAAAACATATTGGGTAGTAACAGGGCGCTTACCTACAGATCATGCTGAAGTAAGTGCAGCTACAGATGCTCGCGATGCAATGCGTTATTTTTCTTTGCAGTGGCAATTAAAAGCGGATCAAATTATGAGTACAGGCGCGCGTGATAAAACGCAGGTAGATTTTGCTAACTTACTTATAAATAGAGCACATGGCTTGTACGAAATGTATGATAATGAACCACTATGGGCAAATGAACCAAAGTAACTACAGTTTGGGTTAAGTAAAAAAGTAGAGGGTGGTAGCTTATTTATTGCCCTTTTCTTTATCTAATGGACAAGTGTGAAGGGAGTTGTATTAAACGCTGAAACAGGGCATTGCATACGTTGCCTTGGAATTCCCGCCTCCATAAAAACATTTCCTTGCTGAATAAAGCCATTTCGCTTAAAACGCTCTACCTCATTTAAAATACAATTAATGCTTACTTCTTCTATACCTTGGTTGGAAGCTAATTCAACAATAAAGTTGAGAAGCGATTTATATACTTTGCGATTACGGTGCTCGGGTAATACCGCTATTCTGCCGATTAAGCCATCTGTACACAGCCGACCTGTTGCAATAGGGCAGTTTGCATCGTCTGTAACAAGTATATGTAATGCAATTTTATCTAGGCTATCAAATTCGATGTGCTTGGGGATATGTAACTCGTAAACAAAAACTCGCTCTCGAATTTTTTGTAGCATATCTTTTTTTATATCCCACTCAACCTTATCAACCAGATAGCCCATTGCAAACTCCTATTGATAGCCAATTAAAATGAGTAAGCAATCACAGCAAAATTATTTAAGCCAATATCAGGTGAAAATTAAAATTTTTAACTAACCTGTATACATAATATTTTACGCTGCAAAATGCTCACCATTATTAATAAAATTGGTATTATTACTCTTGGTCTATATTAAACCAAAGCCCCTCATTAACAAGTGTAGTAAAAGTTTGAGTAAAAACTAAACTTGGGTTTGTTAAATTTAATGCTGAACTTTCAAATTCAGTATGATCGGTAAGTAGTTTTACCGCCGCTAAGTCAGTTAATGGCATAGCGTAATTTTCACCGTTTACACTTAATAACACTTCGGTATCGAGTTGCTGATAAATAGCACGCGTGCCACCTAAACGCTCAAACACAGTTTCTTCATCACTTAAATCATCGCTTATTTGCTCAGGTGTAAATGGAGGTTCTACTGGTGCTAAATCCATTTCATGTTTGGGCTGACTAAGCGTTGAGCCTAACCATTGTTTAAATAAATCGTCATTTTCTAAAAGTGCCGCCATCAGTGTTTTAACTTTATCAACTTCAAGGTTTGTAAGTTCACCTTTTGATTTTCTTAATGTGATGTTGTGATCGGTATAACGTTTTTGTCCGCTTTCGGTATCAATAATATGATCGGCAAAGCTCGACAATAAATCTTGTTGATTTGGCGCCCTAAAACCAACTGAATAATTTAGTGCATTTTCTACAGCGTAACCTTCGTGAGGGCACCCTGGTGGAATATACAAAATATCGCCTGGTTCTAATATGCAATCTATTACGGCTTCAAAAGGTTCAACTTGTAGTAATTTTTTGTTTTGAGCAAACTGCTTAAGTGTTGGGTCGGGTAAGCCTACACGCCAATGACGTTTACCTTCGCCTTGAATAATAAATACGTCGTATTGGTCTAAATGTGGACCAACACCACCATTAGGCGTTGAATAGCTGATCATTAAATCATCTATGCGCCAGTTGGGAATAAACCTAAAAGGTTCTAGCAGTTGTGCAGCATCGCTATGCCAGTGATCAACTGCTTGAACGAGTAAAGTAGAGTGATCGTCGGTTAACTGCTCAAAGTCTGCAAATGGACCTTGGTGCGTTTGCCAGTCATTTTTATGATTGGTGATAATACGTGACTCTATGCTTTCTTCCATTGCTAGGCCGGCAAGTTCATTAGCATCAAGCGGGTCTTGAAAATTAGCAAAACCTTGTTTGATTAAAAGCGGCTTTTTTTGCCAAAAATGGCTTAAAAACTCTTGCTCAGACAAATTATTTATTTTTAATTGATACATACATTATGCCTACTAGTTAGTGCAATGGGGTTAAAAAAAAAGCGAAAGGATGATCCTTTCGCTTTTTAAAAGAGTAATTTAGTTTTTAAACTAAATCATCAATAAACTCAACAGCACGACCAATGTAATTAGCAGGTGTTAGTTTTTTCATTTCTACTTTAGCGTGCTCAGGAAGGTCTAAACCATCGATGAAGTCAGCCATTATTTCTTGATTTACACGTTTGCCGCGTGTTAAATCTTTAAGTTTTTCGTATGGCTTTTCAATACCATATTTACGCATAACTGTTTGAATCGGCTCGGCTAGCAATTCCCAGTTTTGATCAAGCTCGTCAGCTAAACGTTGCTCGTTTACTTCAAGCTTGCTCACACCTTTAAGTGTTGATTGGTATGCAATAATCGCATAACCCATACCTACACCTAAGTTACGTAATACCGTTGAATCGGTAAGGTCACGCTGCCAGCGAGAAACTGGTAATTTTTGTGCAAGATGAGCAAAAATAGCGTTTGCTAAACCTAAGTTACCTTCTGAGTTTTCAAAATCAATTGGGTTAACTTTATGTGGCATTGTTGATGAGCCAATTTCGCCAGCAATTGTTTTTTGCTTAAAGTGATTAAGGGCAATGTAACCCCACATGTCACGGTCAAAATCGAGCAGTATAGTGTTAAAACGTGCAATTGCGTCAAACAACTCTGCAATATAGTCATGCGGTTCAATTTGTGTAGTAAATGGGTTTAGTGTTAAGCCTAAACTTGATACAAATTTATCTGCATGTGTATGCCAGTCGTAATCAGGGTACGCGCTAAGGTGTGCGTTGTAGTTACCTACAGCACCGTTAACTTTACCTAGCATTTCTACTTGTGCAATTTGCCCGCGTTGACGCTTTAAACGCATATATACGTTAGCAAACTCTTTACCCATAGTTGATGGTGTAGCAGGTTGTCCGTGCGTACGAGTCATCATTGGGATTGTTTTGTATTCAATTGCTTTAGCTTTAATTGCGCTTAAAAGTTCATCGCAATAAGGAAGTAAAACATTTTTACGCGCTTCGCTTAGCATTAAACCATGAGATAGATTGTTAATATCTTCTGAAGTACAAGCAAAGTGAATAAATTCGTTTATTGCATGAAGCTCACTGTTATCGGCTACTTTTTCTTTTAGTAGGTATTCAACCGCTTTAACATCGTGATTTGTAGTGCGTTCTATATCTTTAACGCGTTGTGCATCAGCTTCACTGAAGTTATCTACAATGGCGTTTAGAAGTGCATTAGCTTCTTCGCTAAATGCAGGTACTTCTTTAATATCGCTTGCTGCAGCTAACGCTTGCAACCAACGCACTTCAACAATTACGCGGTATTTGATTAAGCCAAATTCGCTGAAAATACTGCGTAGTTCAGTGGTTTTGCTGCCGTAGCGACCATCCACTGGAGAGATAGCCGTTAACGCTGAAAGCTCCATAATAACTCCTAAATTTTAGTTTGAACGATAGTTAAATTTTTGTTTTAGCAATGGCGAGTATTTTTCTTTTTGCAAAGAAAAAGTGACGGCGTTTACCGCCCATTTGTCGCCATAATACTGCACTTCTAATGCCGGCGAGTAATAACGCACGGATTTTATTTTGAGTGAGCTGCTGTTTTAATAACTCGGGTTTACCATAAACCTGTATTCGGTGCCCAAGGGGGCTCAGCACCGACGAGTATATATCTGCTAAACCGGCAACAACGCTCTCATCGGTAATAGCAAAGTGGTCTAAACGACGATGAATATCATCAATTCGTTTACCTAATTCGTTTAAGCTTTTGTCGTTTGCACTTAGTGCTCGCTCAAGCTGCATTAAACCACCTACGTACTTTACAATTTCAACATCTTTTTGAGCGCCTGCGGTTAGCTGCGCCATTAATGTTTTGTAACCATCACGTAAGTTGTCAGTACCTTGGTAAACATCTTCTGGCGATGCCGGAGATGTTTGAATAATACTTGAAAGTAAGATTTCTAAATCATGTTCGTTATTGTTGCCGTACTGGGCAATTTTTTGAACTTGTTTAGCAGCCTGGCACATGGCGGCAAGCGCCATGACTTGGTGTTCATTCATTACTTAATCACCGAATCAATAATACCGCCACCTAAACAGATATCTTCTGCGTAAAATACGGCAGATTGACCAGGCGTCACTGCTTTTTGTGGCTCGTCGAACAATACGCGGGCCATGCCGTCTTCACCTACAAGTAAAGTACAGCTTAAGTCTTCTTGGCGGTAACGCGTTTTTACTGTGCAGCGAGTTGTGCCTTTAGGGCCAATACGGTCTACCCAGTGAAGTTGGTTTGCGTTAAGACCGTTGCTGTATAGGCGAGGGTGATCTTTACCTTGGCCCACAATAAGTACATTTCGCTCAAGGTCTTTATCTACCACGTACCAAGGCTCACCAGAACCTTCTTTCATACCACCAATTAACAAGCCTTTGCGTTGTCCAAGTGTGTGGTACATTAAGCCTTCGTGCTCGCCTACGTTGTTACCGTCTGTGTCTTCGATAACGCCAGGTTGTGCTGGTAAGAACTTTTGTAAAAAGTCTTTAAATTTACGCTCACCAATAAAGCAGATACCTGTACTGTCTTTTTTATCGTGAGTGATTAGGTCTTGTTCTTCTGCTATGCGGCGTACTTCTGGTTTTTCGATATCGCCTACAGGGAATAACGTTTGGCCAATATGTTCATGGCTTAGAGTATATAAGAAGTAGCTTTGATCTTTATTGTTATCAAGTCCGCGACACATTACATATTTGTCATCGCGAAGCTCACGGCGAACATAGTGACCCGTTGCAATAAAGTCAGCACCTAGTGCTTGAGCAGCAAATTCTAAAAAGGCTTTAAATTTAATTTCTTTGTTACACATTATATCTGGGTTAGGTGTACGACCTGCTTTGTACTCAGCTAAAAAGTACTCAAATACGTTGTCCCAGTATTCTGCTGCAAAGTTAACAGTGTGAAGCTCAATGCCTAACTTATCACACACTGCTTGTGCATCTTTTAAGTCATCAGCAGCAGCACAGTATTCATCATTGTCGTCTTCTTCCCAGTTCTTCATAAACAGGCCTTCTACTTGGTAGCCCTGTTGTTGTAATAAATATGCAGATACAGAAGAATCAACACCGCCGGACATGCCAACAATGACTTTAATGTGACTATTTTCGCTCATGAATAATTTCGCTTATACAGATTGCTGTTAACTTGGAAAGGCCGCGATTATAGCATGTATTTTGTTTGTGCTTAAAGAGACTAAGGGCGCAAAGAGGGGAATTAGTCAGTATTTTATTTATATAACAAATAGCAAACTAGACTTACGAAGTATTGTATAAATTAATTTATCTGTTTATTTAATTAAAAACGATACTTTGAAGCACCTATGGGTGCTTAAATTAATCGTTGTAAATTGTATCTAAACTCAAAGGTATCTTGTTTAAGCTATCTTCAATACATTTAAGGACTAAAGGGCTTCTAAGCGGTAGTGATTTTATTTGCTCTAATGTGTACCAGTTAGCGCTGATAATGTCGGTATCTATTGGCGTTGGCGCTTTTATATTATCAGGCGCTTCGAAAAAGAAGCAGAATCGTAAATAGTGCACTCCATTTTCGGCATGCAAATTATACACACCTAAAAAGCCGACTGGCTCAAGCGCTAAGCCTGTTTCTTCAAGTAGTTCTCTGCTTGCAGCTTGTGCAAGAGTTTCGTTTTGCTCTAAATGACCCGCAGGTTGATTGTAACAAACCTGCTGTGTAAATTTATCGCGCTCTTTTACAAGTAAAAACTCATTTTGCTTTTTTACTATTGCCGCAACTGTTACATGCGGTTTATGCATCAACTACACCCTTAATTACTTTGTATTCACCACAATTAATATCATCCAACGTATAGTTGCCAATACTGTAGCGAATAAGGCGAAGTGTAGGGTGGCCAATATGCGCGGTCATTCGACGAACCTGTCTGTTTTTACCTTCATTAATTGTAATACTTAGCCAAGTGGTAGGGATTGCTTTTCGCTCGCGTACAGGCGGATTACGCGTCCAAATTGTAGGTTCATCAATTATTTTAACGTTAGCGGGGAGTGTAAGCCCGTCTTTAAGTTCTACGCCATTGCATAAATCATTAATTGATTCACTCGTTGGTTCACCCTCAACTTGTGCCCAGTAGGTTTTATTCGTTTTTTTATCAGGTGCCGTTAGGGTGTTTTGCAATTTTCCACAGTTTGTTAAAAGTAATAAACCTTCACTGTCTCTGTCTAATCTTCCTGCTGCGTAAACTTCTTTAATAGGTATAAATTCAGCGAGAGTTTTTCTGTCTGCGTCATCCGTAAATTGGCATAGCACGTCAAACGGCTTGTTGAATAACACAATTTTTCTGTCTTTAGATGCTATTTGCGGCTTTATTTCTCTTTTACCAGATGGCGTTTTGTTAAGTGCACTGCGTGAATAAGTACGGCCTGTACTTCTTTTTGGCTTGGATTCAGTTACTTGATTATTGCCTGATTTAGATCTCATTATATGCACCTAGCTGGTTTTGGTAATCCGGCGATTTTTGTTGCTTGCTTAGCAGGGCCTTTAGGGAATAATTTATATAAATAAAGGCTGTTTCCTTTGTCTTCACCGAGTGCTTTAGCCATTGCTTTTACAAGCATCCGAATTGCTGGACTGGTGTTATATTCAATATAAAAATCACGAACAAAGTTAATTACTTCCCAGTGTTGAACGCTAAGGGTAATGTTTTCTTGGATAGCAATTACAGGTGCAAGCTCCTTTGACCACAAAGTATGGTCAAGCAAGTAGCCTTGTTTGTCGGTTTCAATCTGTTGGTTGTTAAATTCAAGCATGAGTTACCACGTAATTGATTGATTAGTTGATAAAGTGAGTGCTACAAAGTCTTCATAGCTAATGGCTTTATCGTTATCTGTTAATTTTATTGCACGTACTTGCGCGTCTTGTTCAAGTATTAACAGTGTATCTGCAAATTGCCTAAATTGTTTTTTTGCAAAGCAGGCATCACCAACAAGTAGCACGTTATCGTCTGATAAAATTAAGTTCTCTAGCTGATTTGCCGAATAATAGTTAAGCGGCTTAGAAAAAATATGTAATGTACTCATAAATTCACCACATGTTGCTGCGCTTTAATTAATGTTTGTTGTTGGCTAAAGTTAAGAGCTTTTGCCTCTATGAGTAGATCATGTTTATTTAAACCATAATCAAGCAATGATTTCTCACACACGAAAATGTTTTCAACATCATAAATTTCGAGTGTTTTAATATTTTTAAAAAAATCTTTTAATCCAATATTGTTTGGTTGTTGATGCTTTTTTAAAGCCAAGACGGCGGGGCCGCTAAACAACCAACTCACATTTTGGTCAACGGCAGCAAATATCAATGTCATATCAAGTGCATCACGAATATTTAAATCGTCAAATGGACTGCACTGACTCATTACTAATACGTTTATCATTTAAATTGCACCCATTTATCAGCGTCGCTTGCAAGCATTGCAAATTCAGCTAGCCCTGCGACTGCAAATACACCTGTGTTTTTAATATCTAACCCGCGTTTTTCAGCGGCGGTAACACACAGCATTAAATTTAGTTTTCGATCGGCGAGTTGCTGCCAAAGTGCTGAAATTTGAAGTTCGTCTGAGGATAAATCAAAGTGAGTAGATGCATGATAAATACCTTGCTGGTATAAAAAAATAGCATCAATGGTGTGCCCTTGGGCTAAACATGCATTCGCAAACTTAACTAACCTTTGCGTTGTATCGTGATCGGATGGTGGTGTATGTAATGAAAGAACAAAACGTGACAAAACAATTCCAATAAAAAAGCCCCAATTAAGGGGCTATTTTAACAGAACTATTTAATTAGTCATCACTTGCGCCAAGTAGAGCAAGTAAAGACGTAAATAAGTTATATACGCTTAGGTATAAAGACACTGTTGCGCGAATGTAGTTGGTTTCGCCGCCATTAATGATTCGGCTTGTATCGAATAAAATCAAACCAGACATGATCAATACAACAGCCGCATTAAGCACCATAAACATAAGTGAACTGCCAACAAAAATATTAACAATGCTAGCTACAATCACAACGATTAAGCCAACCGTTAAAAAGCCACCCATGAATGAGAAGTCTTTTTTAGTATTCAGTGCGTAAGCAGATAAACCAAAAAAGATAAGCGCCGTAGAACCTAACGCTTGCATAATAAGCATTGGGCCATTAGGCATTGCAGCATAATGGTTAAGCAATGGACCTAATCCTGCCCCCATTAAACCTGTGAAAGCAAACACCCAAAATACACCAGATGCTGTATCTGCTTTTTTATTTACAACAAATAATAAACCGAACGAAACAAGTGTAAACACAATTCCCATAAAGTAAGGTAATTGTAGTGCCATTGAAATACCGGCTGTGACAGCACTGAAAGCAAGTGTCATAGCTAGTAAAAAGTAGGTGTTTTTAAGTACCTTGTTTGTTTCAATGGTAGACATTACCGGTTTCGCGGTATTGTACGATTGATTAAACGCCATTGTAGAGCTCCTTTAAGTGAAACGTGTGTGTTTCGATAATTTAACTAAAATTAGATTACCAACTCTTATATGTTTGGGCAAACCTTTGTAGATCAATAGAGTTAAATATTTAAATAAAAGAGTATTGACGGCTAAATTAAAAACACTTTGTTCTAACTTTAGACAAATTAATTGTTTTTTAAGCACTTAAACAATTAATTTAAAAAAAAGCTTCACAAAAGGGATGGGTTTCCCTATTATGCAGGCCGTGCGGAGAGATGGCAGAGTGGTCGAATGCACCGGTCTTGAAAACCGGCATGGGTTTATAGCCCATCTAGGGTTCAAATCCCTATCTCTCCACCACTTATTTAATAAGTGTGTGGTAATTAAAGTATCATTCATTTAAATAGTTATTAGTACACTCTTACTTTTAACTTAGCAGTATCGGAGAGATGGCAGAGTGGTCGAATGCACCGGTCTTGAAAACCGGCATGGGTTTATAGCCCATCTAGGGTTCAAATCCCTATCTCTCCACCATATAACAAAATAGCCCGCTAATTTAGCGGGCTTTTTTGTGTTCAAAAAAAGTACTGCACTTGCTCATGCTTGAGATTCATTCTAAAACTCAAAAGAGAACATATCGTTTAATTGAAATGTTATACCAATTTGCATAAGTATTTAAGCAATTCAACGAATTAAATCACGCGCTAAACTACTGAACGATTTTATTTGATACGTTAATGGTCAGTAGTGGAGTTGTTAGCTACTTGCGAGGCTCTGCAAGGCATTGGTGATCTCATTCATTCGGATTGTTGTAACTTTACCATGAACCTGCGATATCAGATCACCGTTCTTATCCAAAACAACAATGACTGCTTCATCACTATCTGAGGGCACACCTAACGCTTCTTCCATGACCTGTGAGTTCAGAATCCAAGTTTGATCGTGGTAGCGTTGCGGTACTTTTTCTTTTGCCCGACCAATCGCATCCTCTTCCGACATAAAGAATGGTAAATTGACAGCTAGGACGTCCCGAATCCGATATTTATCATGATCGATTTTTGAACGTAATGTGTTAACCCACTCCCGAGTAGATTTTGCGGCATTACGAGTCGGCGTAAGTATGAGCAGTGTTGGTTGACCTATCAGTTTGTTACTGTCTACTTTTTCGCCATTGAGTGTTGTCGCTGTAAACGACGGCCATGGTCCATCGCCTGCAAAAGCGGACGGCCCGCATAGTGTTAGTATCGCAATAAGCGGGAGCTTAAAAATAAGTTTAAATGTTGAGTGGTAAAGTGTTTTGGGCTTTATTGGTCTGGGCATTATAGTATTTCTCAGGTCAGTGGTGGGGCGCAAAATATCAGAGCAAGCAAAATTCAAACACATAAGCAGTAGTATTCAGAGCAGACTCTTTTTCAAATTATCTTAGCTCTCAGATCCAATAAGCAAACAGCAAATAAGCGATTGCAGAGATTTCATCTGTTTGCATTCGAACTTTTAGCTAGCTTGGTAGGTCGTTGTAACTTATTCATTGTTGATATTATCAAGCGCTTGGCGAACTTCATTCACAATTAAATTTTTTGCCAATTTTTCATCGATATCGGGCACATCCCAGCCAAAAATAGTGCGATATTTCTCAATCAAATTACTGACGTCTTCAATAATATCGTTGCGATGGGCTGCTAACTCTAGTCTTTCTATTTTAGCCATATTCAATTCACCTTAAAATGTATAGATAAATCTAGATTAGCCTTGTATTCATGCTACTTCGGTGCGATAACGAACAGATTGAATGAGAATATTGCTGCAAGCTTTTAAATATAAACTCTATTAACAAAACAATGATTTATTGTTTGCCATCTTTAACTTGGAGCAAATACGTCATGTTACATACTCTGAATGATTTAAAAAATTTAGCCATTGATGCATCGGATGGAGATATTGGGCTTACCAAAGATTTTTATTTTGATGATAAACACTGGGTGATCAGATATTTGGTGGTTGAAACTGGCACTTGGCTATTGAGCAAAAAAATATTACTTTCACCTATATCAATTAAAAAGTTGAATCAGAAACCACAGACGCTCACTGTTGCAATTTCAAGAAAACAAGTTAAAAATTGCCCTGATATGGATAGCGAAAAGCCAGTTTCTAGGCAGTATGAGCTAGAATACATGCGATATTATGGTTACTCACATTATTGGGATAACACTGATATTTTGGGAGGTGATCCCGGCCCTAATATGATGTCACCTGGTAATTATAGTGTCGCACCAAAGCCTGATAACTTAGATGCACCAGATAATTTCGCAGATGTTGATGCTGCATTATCTCAAGATAATGATCATCATCTACGCAGTAGTAATGCAGTAACGGGTTACAAACTTGATGTCATAGACGGTGATCTAGGTCACTTACAAGGTATGTTGATAGATACCGACACCTGGGAAATTCGTTATTTGATTATTAACACCAGTAATTGGTGGTTGGGTCATCTGGTTTTGATTGCTCCCAAATGGATTAAAGAGGTGAGTTGGCCTACTTCTAAAATTTATGTTGATATGACGCAGCAGCAAGTGAAAGATGCCCCCACTTTTGACCCCTCAGTGCCTTTTAATCTAGAACAAGAACAAAATTTGCAAACTCATTATGGTTGTAATGTTGAATAACAATATTATCTTTAAATGAGGTCTTTGATTGGTTTGTTTACGTTATTAAATAAGTATTCTTGTAGTAAGTCGTTTAATTCAACTATTTAATTCGAGAGTGTGGGTTCAAATCCCGACCTCTCGATCCATTAACAAAAAAGTCTAGTGCTTGTCTTTATTAAATTACCTAGCTTATATATTGTATGTTTTATCATCATAAGTTACGACCATAGTCTCTATTTCTAAGCTTTAGATCTTGGTGCATGCTTAATACATTAAAATTTATACTCTGTATTAAGGATTATTAGATGAAACATCAACTCGCAAAAAGCGTCGCGCTTTCATTATTGTCCCCGGTAATTATTGGCAGCTTGTTAGGATTGTATTATGCACTAACGCTACAGGGTGATTTCTTATCCGTATTTTTTCAACTGTTGATGACTGCTATCTCAAATGCACATATTGTAGGCTTAACAATGGCGGCCTTTGTTGTGCCAGGGTATTTACTAATGTTTAAGTATTCTAAAGTTAATTATTCAGGTGTATTAACGCTTGGTTTGTTAGGTGGCGCTATATTTAGTTACTTATTAAGTGCCTCAACTGGCGAGATATTTTTGATTAATAGTGTTATGTCAGCATTTGCAGCCGGACTGTTTTTATTTGGTCTTCGCAAATCGGTAAAAAAATAATCGCAGCATTATTAACCAAGCACGCTGATAAACGGTGCGATTTCCTTTTTTTTACCTCCAAAAGGTTCCAATTTTTCACGACAAAGAGTACCTTTAGCTACTGTATGTTTAATAAGAAGTAGTTTGGTATGCAAAAGCACGATTTTTACCAGTCATTAGTTAAGCAAACTGAATCGCTGATAGCTGGTGAATCTAATGTAATTGCCAATTTGGCAAACATAAGCGCGCTGTTATTTACCTCTTTAGAAGATGTAAATTGGGCGGGCTTTTACTTTATGGATTCTCCTACTGAATTAGTACTTGGTCCGTTTCAAGGTAATCCTGCATGCATCCGTATTCCCGTTGGGAAAGGGGTATGTGGAACAGCTGCGGCAACCGCTGAAACACAATTAATTGAAGATGTTCACGCTTTTGACGGGCATATAGCCTGCGATGCAGCGTCTAACTCTGAAGTGGTTGTACCTATCATGAAACATGGTAAAGTATTCGCAGTACTAGACATTGATAGTCCAAGTATTGGCCGATTTGATGCTGATGATAAAGCTGGCCTTGAAGCATTAGTGAAATGCTTAGAGGCGAGCCTGTAATGAAAGATTTGCTAAATGTTCAAGACTACCTATTTGCTGTGCAAGATGTTGGCGACTGGGAAGGCGAAGAAGAGCATGTAGCGGAAACGCTCAATGATTTAATTCATATTGCATGGGATCGTCTTCCAGATGATTCAGAATGTGAATTTATTGATGAAACAATTAATGGTATTTGGGAACACCTTCGGGGTGATATGGCTGTAATAGAAGCCGATTTCGAAGAGTTGGTCGACTGGGTAACACACTACGTCGATTCGTCCCTTGATGAAAAGATGTGAAAAATAGGTTCTAAAATGGAAACCACAAACAAGCTAAAAGATATTAATGAAGTGTTGGAATTTTTATATCAAGAATTCCCACAATGTTTTAAACAAAAAGATGGCATCAAGCCGCTTAAAGTAGGTATTTTTAAAGATATTGCTGAGCGTATTGAAGGGTCTGAAAAAGTAAGTAAGACTCAAGTTCGTCAAGCGCTTAGAAAATACACGTCTAATTGGCGTTATTTAGAAGCTGTGACAAAGTCAGAGTTTCGTATTGATCTTGATGGTAATCAAGGTGAAAAAGTTGAGCAAGAGCATATCGACCATGCACAAAAAGCATTGGAAGAAAGCCGCGCTAAAATGGCAAAACGCAAAAAACAACAGCGTCCTCGCCAAGATTCTGATTCTAAATCTTTCAAGAAAAAACCAGCTCATGCTAGCAAAGCAGGCGATAAAAACGCACCTGCAGCTAACAAACCTGCTAAAGCAGCGCCAGTTAAACGTTCAGGAAAAATTGAACCTTTACCAGCAACTGAGGTCAAGGTTAATAATAAGGTTAAGGTTAAACTTGGCCAAGCACTTGTAAATGCAGTAATCACTGAAGTGAACAAAGATGACGTTCATGTTGAATTAGTGACAGGTATGCAAGTTAAAACCAAAGCTGACAGCTTATACATCGTTTAAGTTGTAAATAAATTAAGGAGTTGTGTATGAGTAAAAAGTTTACGCTCATTCCGTTAGTTGCTGCCCTGTTTTCAGGTTCATTATTTGCTGCTGTAGAAGCCGTTACAATTGACGATTTACCCCAGCTTAAGCAAGAGAGTCAACATGGTACTGCTAGCAAACGAGTGGCCAGCTTATTTGCTCGTTCACACTATACACCGGTTCGATTTAACGATGAGCTTTCTAGTAAAGTGTACGATCGTTATATCGAATCCCTTGATTTTAATAAAAGCGTTTTCTTAGCCAGCGATATTGCTTCTTTTGAGCAATATCGTGATGACTTTGATAACGCTATTACTACCGGTAAATTAGACTTTACGTTTGATATTTTTAACTTAAGTCTTAAACGCCGTTTTGAACGTTACGAGTATTCACTTACTTTACTTGAAAAAGAAATGACGTTTGATAAAGAAGATGAATACTTTTTTGACCGTGAAGATTCAGCATGGCCTGTGTCACAAGCTGAGCTTGATGAAATTTGGCGTGAGCGTGTAAAGTACGACGCACTGCGTTTAAAAATGACGGGTAAAGATTGGGAAGGCATTAAAGAAGTGCTGACCAAACGCTATAAAAATGCTGAAAAACGTTTAGTACAATCTAATTCAGAAGATGCTTTTCAAATTGTTATGAATTCGCTAGCACGTAGTATTGAGGCGCATACGTCTTATTTATCGCCACGTCGTGCAGAGCAATTTAAAATGGATATGGATTTAGAGCTTGAGGGCATTGGTGCCGTACTAAGCCCTGATGAAGACTACACTGTTATTCGCAGCTTAGTGCCGGGAGGCCCTGCAGATAAAACAGATCAAATTAAAGCTGATGATCGCATTATTGGTGTTGCCCAAGATGGCGAAGAATTTGTAGACGTAATTGGCTGGCGTTTAGATGACGTAGTTGATTTAATTAAAGGTCCTAAAGGGACTAAAGTACGTCTACAGTATTTAAAAGGTGTTGACGCTCACGGCGCACCTAAAGTTGTTGAAATCACGCGTGATAAAATTCGACTTGAAGATAGAGCGGCTAAATCAGAAGTATTTGAAGCCAAATACTCTGATTTAACAAGTAAAGTTGGCGTGATTGAAATTCCAGGCTTTTACAATAATCTTTCGAAAGATGTAAAAGTTGAACTGGCTAAGCTTAAAGAAGAAAAAGTTGATGGTATTATTATCGACTTACGCCAAAATGGTGGTGGTTCTTTATATGAAGCAACACAACTGTCTGGTTTGTTTTTTGACCAAGGTCCAGTTGTTCAAATTCATACCTTAAATAACCGTATTGAAGAGCAAAAAGACCGCGATGGTATAACTTATTATGATGGTCCTTTAACTGTTTTAGTTGATCGTTACAGTGCCTCTGCTTCTGAAATATTTGCAGCAGCTATGCAAGATTACGGTCGTGCGGTTATTATTGGCGAACAAACTTTTGGTAAGGGTACTGTGCAGCAGCACAAAGGCTTAGGCCGCGCTTACGATTTATACGATAATGCGCTGGGTAGCGTGCAGTATACAATTGCTAAGTTTTATCGTATTAACGGTGGTAGTACGCAACATAAAGGTGTGATCCCTGACATTTCGTTTCCATCAGCAATCGATCCTGCAGAGTGGGGCGAAAGTAAGCAAGATAATGCACTTCCTTGGGACAGCATTGTTAAAGCGAAATACAAAAAACTAGGTAATCTAACACCTATTATTACGTACCTTGAGAAACAACACGAAGTACGAATTAAATCAGAACCAGAATTTGGTTATGTATTTAATGACATTACCTTATACAACGAAGAGAAAGACCGTAAAACTATCTCTTTAGTTGAAGCTACGCGTATTAAAGAAAAAGATGAAGGTGAAGCACGTGCACTTGTACGTACTAACGAACGTCTTAAGCGTTTAGGTAAAGATCCGGTAGAAAACTTAGACGATTTACCTGAAGTAATTGAAGAGCTTGACCCATTTTTGGAAGAAGCTGCATTAATTACTCAAGATTATATTAATTATGGTCGTATAGCTAAGAAGTAACAACTGGTTTTACCTCTATAAAAAAGGCGCTTTAGCGCCTTTTTTACTACCTAAAATTTACTAAATTGTTATAATCCTTGATTACATAAAGTTGAGCTAGATTAATGACGCTCAATTAATGCGCTTTACGTGCTAAAAATAATAATTAAACACACAGTAAGTGTGTGTAGGAGTCTCTACTTTGAAGCTATTGGATGACAAACCAATCAAGCCCGCCTCGTTTTTTGATGCATTAATTCCTATCTCTGTATTAATTTGTTTACTTGGTGCTGCAGTTTACTTATTTGGTGATAACTCTTCATCAGGCCCTAACCAAATTGCACTTTTATTTGCTACTTTTGCAGCGGCTTTAATCGGGCTTAAAAACGGTTATACATGGAAAAAATTAGAACAAGCCATGATTGAAGGTATAACGCTTTCACTTGGCGCTATCCTAATTTTACTTATGGTAGGTGCGTTAATTGGCACTTGGCTACTTTCTGGAACTGTACCAACTTTAATTTATTATGGCTTGCAAGTTATAAACCCAAGTTGGTTTTATGCAGCGAGTTGTTTAATTTGTGGCATTGTAGCTATGAGTATAGGTAGTTCTTGGACTACTGCCGCTACGATAGGTGTTGCTTTATTAGGCGTTGCAACGGGTCTTGGACTTGAACAAACAGTTACAGCAGGCGCTGTTATATCTGGCGCGTACTTTGGTGATAAGTTAAGCCCACTGTCTGAAACAACCAATTTAGCGCCAGCAGTTGTAGGCGCTGATTTATTTGAGCATATTCAACATATGCTGTGGACGACAGTACCAAGTTTTGTAATTGCACTGATTATATTTATATTCATGGGCTTTAACGCAACTGCTTCAAGCGAAGCGGGGCGCATTGATGAAATAACGGCTATTTTACAGCAAAACTTTAATATTGGTTTTGAAATGCTAATCCCGCTAATTGTACTTTTAGTTTTAGCGATTAAAAAAATGCCAGCCTTTCCTGCTATCTCTATCGGTGCTGTTGTGGGCGCTGTTTGGGCCATGTTGTTTCAATCTGATTTAATTGCTAGCCAAATTGATGTTTCTCAAGGGCAGCTAGTTGGCTATTTTAAGCTTGTTTGGACGACGTTTTTTGATGGTTTTAGCATAAGTACAGGCGATGACAAAATGGACTCCCTACTCAGTGGTGGCGGTATGTCCGGAATGCTTACAACCACATGGCTTATTATGACTGCACTGATGTTTGGTGCCATTATGGAAAAAACAGGCCTTTTGGATATTTTTGTTAAAAGCATACTTAAAATAGCTAAAAGTACGGGATCGTTAATTGCGGCAACAATAGCAACGTGTATCGGTACTAACGTGATAGCGGCCGATCAATATATTGCAATTGTTGTACCTGGTCGTATGTTTAAAGATGAATATGAAAAACGTGGTTTGAAGCCTGTTAACTTATCTCGTACATTGGAAGATGGCGGTACAATTACCAGCCCACTAATTCCATGGAACACGTGTGGCGCATATATGCAAAGCGTTTTACTAATAAATCCTTTTGATTATGCACTCTACGCTTTCTTTAACTTAATTAACCCTGTTTTAGCGGTGGTTTATGCCTACTTGGGCATTAAAATTTTACGTATTAAGCCAAATCAATCCGCCTAATTTTAAACAGCTCCTTTTAACTTAAAAGGAGCTGTTTTGGAGTATCTATGACTGAATCAAGTAAACCTCAAGCACAATATCTTAAAGACTATAAAGCTCCTGATTTTTTAATTGACCACACAGAGCTAACCTTTGACTTACAGCCATTATCAACCAAAGTAAGCTCTTTGCTAACGCTTACGCGTGTTGGTGATAAAAAAGCACCTTTAGTGCTTGATGGTATTGATTTACGCTTACTGTCTTTATCTATTGATACGGTTGATATAACTGATTATGAAATTATTGGCGAGCAGCTAATAATTAATAACCTACCGGATAGTTGCCAATTAAGTATTGTGACCGAGATATCGCCTGAGACGAATACTTCTTTAGAGGGTTTGTATTTATCTGGCGGTGCGTATTGTACACAGTGTGAAGCGCAGGGTTTTAGAAAGATCACCTATTACATGGATCGCCCTGATGTACTTGCCACGTTTGATGTAACTATTATTGCCGATAAAAAGTATCTACAACTTCTTTCTAATGGTAATCAAGTAGACAGTGGTGAAACACAAGATGGTCGTCATTTTGTGAAATGGCAAGACCCATTTAAAAAGCCGAGCTATTTATTTGCACTTGTAGCGGGCGATTTTGATGTTTTAAAAGATACGTACACGACTAAAAGCGGCAGAGATGTAGAATTAGCATTGTTTGTTGATAAAGGTAATTTATCTAAAACACCCCATGCTATTGCCTCACTCAAAAAGGCAATGCAGTGGGATGAAGAACGCTTTAATTTAGAGTATGACCTTGATATTTATATGATTGTAGCCGTCGATTTTTTCAACATGGGCGCGATGGAAAATAAAGGGCTAAACGTTTTTAATAGTAAATGCGTATTAGCTAATCAAGAAACAGCCACAGATAAAGACTACCATACGATTGAATCCATTGTAGGGCATGAGTACTTTCATAACTGGACAGGTAACCGAGTTACTTGTAGAGATTGGTTTCAGTTATCGCTAAAAGAAGGGTTAACTGTATTTAGAGACCAAGAGTTCAGTAGTGATTTAGGCTCTCGTGCACTTAACCGAATTGATGCGGTCAAAGTTATGCGTACGCATCAGTTTAGCGAAGATGCAGGCCCTATGGCTCACCCAATTCGCCCTGAGAAAGTTATTGAAATGAATAACTTTTATACAGTAACTGTATACGATAAAGGTGCTGAAGTTATCCGTATGATGCACACATTACTGGGTGAAACTAACTTTCAAAAAGGGATGACGCTTTACTTTGAGCGCCACGATGGGCAAGCAGTTACATGTGATGACTTTGTAAGTGCGATGAGCGATGCATCAGGTGTTGATTTAGAGCAATTTAAACAATGGTACAGCCAATCAGGTACACCGCGTTTAAATGCAATTCAAGAATTTGATAGCAGCTCAAATACATACACTTTGACAATCGAGCAAACAGCGCCAGCTAATCAGCCAGAGAATAAAAAGCTTCATATACCTTTTGCTATTGAACTACTTGATGCCAATGGACAAAGTATTGCTCTGCAATATAAAGGTAAAAAGCTAGATCATGTACTCGATGTAACTAATGCGACTCAAACATTTAGCTTTGATAATATTTTAGAAAAGCCTGTTGCGGTTTTACTCGAAGACTTTTCTGCTCCTTGTATTTTAAACCAGCAAACAACAGAGCCAGAACTATTGCATATTATGCGTTTTGCGCGCAGTGATTTTTCACGTTGGGATGCACAACAGCAGCTATTCATTAAGGCGATTAAATCTCAAATCACCGATGCAACGAATAGCGTATTAAGCAGCGAAATTATAAATGCGCTACGTGTACTTATAAACACCAAAGAGGGCGATTTAGCTTTAATTGCAGAGCTGTTTAAATTGCCGAGTTTTGACACGTTAGCTGCTGAATTTGATGTAATACCTGTAGATGACATTATTGAAATAACAGAAAAGTTTGAGCAACAAATTGCTGATGAACTTGCTGATGAGCTGCTTAGTTGTTACGAATCTCTTGAAGATGATGGCAGTATAAGTGCAAGCGCTGTTGCGAATCGTGCTTTAAAGCAAATATGTCTGCACTACCTTGCTAAAACACAAAGTCCAGAAGCTGTAACCTTTATTAAAGAAGCTGCAAGCTCGACTAATATGACTAATGTACTTGGTGCCCTAAGCGCTGTGGTAAAAGCTTCACACCCTGTTAGAAATGAGCTTTTGAGTCATTTTGATAGTCAGTGGCGTCATGATGTTTTAGTCATGGATAAGTGGTTTGCACTGCAAGCTATGCAATCAGGCAGTACTGCTATAGATGATATTAAGGCACTTTACGAACACCCGTGTTTTGATTTTTCAAATCCTAACCGTGTACGTGCACTTGTAGGAAGTTTTAGCCACTTTAATACAGCACAATTTCATCGAGCAGATGCTCAAGGCTATGCGTTATTAGGTGATTTATTAATAAAACTTAATGCAATTAATCCACAAAATGCATCTCGTATGCTAACACCGTTTATGTCGTGGAAGCGTTACGATGATGTTCGCTCACAAGCAATGAAACTGCAATTAAAACGCTTAGCCAATCTAGATGGGCTAAGCACTGACTTGTATGAAAAGGTTGAGAAAGCACTCGCATAAATGATTGAGTATTATTTTACCCTAAGATTGAGCTATAACGAGTGCATGGATTACTACCATGGCCGTTTTAGCTCTTTACAAGTTGTAGAGGATGGCGGTAAAACGATTCGTTTTGCTGCTACGCATTTGAGGCCCTTCATTTCAAGCTTAGGTGTACGTGGCCGTTTTAGACTCTTATTAACCCCCGAAAACAAGTTCATCCGCCTAGAGCGAGTGGCCTGACACTCGATTTTTATGTTATATATACATAAAAATATTGTATTTTTGTTAATTTCAATTTGTCCTATTGTTAAATTACGTGTATAAATTATCTGGTACGACGTCTTACTAATACGTAAGCGTCAACCAGAATAAAAAGTATATAACAGATTAGAGCGAGTATTTGTAATTTCACTGATTCGCTTCTATCGTTATGATTACACTAAAAACAATAACTTGATCACACAAAATGACCCGCGACAGGGGGGAACCAAAATGATAAGAAGATCGCTTTTTGTTAAAAATAGAATCGCTATAGGTTTAGCAGCCGCTAGTTTAGGTTTATCTGCAGCAAGTACACAAGCTGTAACATTTGAAGCTGGAGGTTTTGATATTACCTTCGATTCAACCTTTTCATATGGGCAAAGTGTTCGCGTAGAAGACAGAGACTTTAACCTAATTGGTAAAAGTAATAATCCAGCATTTGATTGGACAGGATACAACCCAGCGCTAAACAACACTATTTACTCATCTCAAGATGTATGGGCTCAACCTGGGTCTTATTCAAATAACGGTGATGCGGGTAATTTAAATTTTGATAGTGGTGACTCCTTCTCAAAACTATTGAAGGGCACACACGACCTTTCAATAAATAAAGATAACTACGGTTTGTTCACTCGCTTCATGTATTTTTATGACTTTGCGTTGATGGATGGCAATCATGCATATTCAAATCCTACATCAGGGCAGGGTGTTGATCCATGTGACGATAAAGACACGAAAGCACAAAGTTGTGCCGACATACGTTTATTAGACGCGTTTGTATGGGCCGATTTTGATTTTAATGATGGTAATAACCCTTTATCTGTCCGTTTAGGCCAGCAAGTAGTTAACTGGGGTGAAAGTACGCTTATATCTCATGGTATTAACGTAAACCCAGTTGATATAGATCGATTAAAAGCACCTGGCGCTGAGCTAAAAGAAGCATTTATACCAATCGGTATGCTTTGGGCATCGCTCGGAATTACTGAGAATATTACGCTTGAAGGTTTCTACCAATATCAATGGCAAGAAACACGTTTACCAGCAGCAGGTACATACTTTTCTACTAATGACTTTGCAGCAGAAAATGGTTATCAGCAGAATGTTCAATTAGGCTTTACGTCTAATCCTGATATTGATGTTGCTTTTTTAACGGATAGTTTAAATAACCTAACATCTGATTTTGCATTAGCAGCAGCTGCTCGAGGTATTGATCCTTCAAGTGCTGAAGGAAGCGCTTTATTAGCTCAAATGTATCTTGCTTACCCAACTAAGGTTGCGTTAAAAGGTAAAGGAGATAATGGTAAAAATGAACCTGAAGATGGCGGACAGTACGGTTTACGTTTAGGTATATTTTTACCTGAATTTAATGATACTGAAATTGCGTTATACCACGTGAATTACCATAGTCGTCGTCCACTTATATCTGGTCGTGTATCAAACTTTTCACAGGCAGCAATTGCTCAAGATTTAGCAATGATCATGACAACAGAAATCACGTCAGATAATGTTGCTGATTTAGCCGCTTTCTCAAAAGCTGAAAATGACTATCCTGAAGATATTAAACTATATGGTTTAAGTTTTAACACGACTATTGGTGAAACAGCCTTTGCAGGTGAATTTGCGTTTCGCCAAGATGAACCACTGCAAATTGATGATGTAGAGTTACTTTATACAGCTATGCCTGAGCAGTTAGCTCTTGCAGGTCTTCGTCCTGATTTTGCAGGTATTTCGCAAATGAGTTTTGGCGATGATATTAGTTCTGTTGGTGCGGGTGAAGTTGCTCAAGGCTATATTGAACGTGATACATCGCAAATTCAATTTACGGCTACTCACTTATTTGGTCCTTCATTAGGTGCTGATAGTTGGGCTGTTGTTGGTGAAGTGGGTGCTGTGAAAATTCATAACATGCCAGACTATGACGAAACGCGTTTAAATGTATCCGGTACTGGCCGTAGTGGCACAATTACAGGCCCAGGTACTACTGATTATTCAACATTGCAACTTGGTTTATCAAACGGCGCTGAAGAAAAATCATTTGCTACTGCGTCTTCTTGGGGTTACCGCTTAATTGCTAAAGGTGATTATTTTAACTTTTACAAAGGTATTAACTTCTCTCCACGTTTTGTATTTTCACATGACGTAAATGGTAATACACCAGATCCTATGTTCTTATTTATTGAAGACCGTAAATCTTTAGGTGCAACCATGAACTTTAACTACCAAAATGCGTGGTCACTTGATGTGAGCTATAACTCGTTTTGGGGCGGCGGCGATATAAATACTTTCTCAGATCGCGATTACGTTTCTTTTAACTTAAAATATTCTATTTAGGGGTAACATTATTATGATTAAAAAACCTACCCTCATCGCTACAGCTTTTTGTAGCTTGTTTGCAAGCAGCGCAGCTTTAGCTAAATTAAACGCTGATGAAGTTGCCCAATTAGGTCAAAACTTAACGCCAATGGGCGCAGAAAAAGCAGCTAATGCTGATGGCTCTATTCCAGCATGGAATAATGGCATTACTTCTGCCCCAGCAGGTTATGAAGCTGGTATGCATCACCTTGACCCATTTACAGCTGATAAAGTGCTTTTCACTATTGATAAAAGTAATATTGAAAAGTACAAAGCCAATTTAAGTCCGGGTCAAATTGCCTTATTTGAAGCATACCCAGATACATTTAAAATGCCAGTGTATGAAACACGCCGTTCTGCGTCTTACCCTCAGTTTGTTTATGACGCGACTAAAAAGTTTGCACCGACTGCTGAGTTAATTGAAGGCGGTAACGGTATTAAAAATACGGCGATTGGTATTCCTTTCCCTATTCCTAAAACGGGTTTAGAGGCAATTTGGAATCACTTATTGCGTTACCGTGGCCAGTCTATTGAGCGTTTTGGTGGTCAAGCTGCACCAACTGCATCTGGTTCTTATAACTATGTTGGCTTTGATGAGCAGTTATTAGTTAAATACTCAGACCCTAGTGCAACACCAACAGAGCTACAAGACTCAAATATTTTGTTTAAGTTTAAACAAAGCGTTACAGAACCAGCTCGTTTAGCGGGTACTGCATTATTAGTTCATGAAACAATGGATCAAATATTAACGCCGCGCCAAGCTTGGACTTATAACTCGGGACAACGTCGTGTTCGTCGTGCACCTAATGTTGCATATGATGCACCAGGCACAGCTGCAGATAGCCTGCGTACTACCGATGATTTTGATATGTTTAATGGCTCGCCAAATCGTTACAACTGGACACTAAAAGGTAAGCAAGAGTTATATATACCTTATAACAGCTATAAACTTCATAGTGATAAGCTAGAGTACGATGATATTTTAATGGCTGGCCATATTAATCCGGAGCATACACGTTACGAAAAACACCGTGTTTGGGTTGTTGAAGCTAACTTAAAAGATGATACACGTCATATCTATAAAAAACGTGTGTTTTACATCGATGAAGATAGCTGGCAAGTACAGGTTACTGATATTTATGATAACCGCGACCAACTTTACCGTGTAGCAATGGCTTATGGCCTTAACTACTACGAAGTACCTACACAGTGGAGTACGCTTGAGGTTTATCATGATTTGAATTCTCGTCGTTATTTAGCAATTGGTTTAGATAACCAAGAAAAAATGTACGATTTTTCACAGTCATTTAACGATAACGAATTTACTTCAAGCGCTTTACGTCGCGCAGGTAGATAGTATTAAACTAGGCACTTAACAATTTGTTAAGTGCCTTTTCCTTTCTCATCGCGTTTGTCTTACAGCGCGCAACGCTTTCCCCAGTAAAAAGACAAACAACTCTCTCGTACAAGGCGATTAAAATTTATGAAGTATTTGATATATGCCAGCCTGATAATAAGCGGTGCGAGTGTTGCACAAGAAGCCCCTAACAATGCGATCAGTGCAACAAATGCAGCTAAAACCTTACTCACCGACATAACCAACACGGGCAATGGTCTAATTGCAGTAGGTAAACACGGTACTGTTATTAAAAGTATCTCGGGTGATAAATGGCAACAAGCTGAGCTAGTCCCAACTCAAGTGCTATTAACTGCCGTTGATTTTAGTAATGAAAATAATGGATGGGCGTGTGGCCACGATGCAACAATAATAAATACTACTGACGGTGGTGTTAATTGGCAACTACAACAAGCACAACCAAAATTAGACAAACCATGTTTAGATATTCTATTTGAAGATGATTTAAAAGGTTTTGCAGTGGGCGCATATGGTATGTTTTATCAAACCACCGATGGTGGTAAACATTGGCAAAAACGCTTTTTAGATTCGCTATTATTTAGTGATGATCGTGATTACTTGAACGATTTAAAAGAAAATGATCCCGAAGGATACGAAGCCGAAACTGCTTCAATTTTACCGCACTTTAATCGAATCGAAAAAACAGATAATGGTTTAATGCTGGTTGGTGAGATGGGCTTGATGGCCAGAAGCATTGATGATGGTCAAACTTGGCAAAGGATAGAAGAAATTTATCCTGGTTCATTCTTTGCTGTTGCATCAGATAGCACACAAGAAATTGTGGCAGGGCTTCGAGGTAATGTTTTTGCAAAGCAAAATGGTGAACAGCAGTGGCAGCATTTCGAAAATGTAAAAACAGCGACGATTAACAACATTATTAATTATAATAACAAACAATGGCTTATGCTTGCCAATAGTGGCGTTATTTTTCATCTTCAAGATGGGTTACTCACCCATGAGCAGCTTGCTGACGGTAAAGCGATTCTTGATGGTGTAATTTTAGATAACAGGCTGATTATGGCTACAGAAGATGGCATTAAAGTGAAGGAGTTAACCCCTTAATGCATAAACTACTCGATTTTATTGAAAAGGCGATTTTTAGACATCGCTTAATTATGCTTATAAGTTTTGCACTTATAACTTGTTTACTTGTATTCAAAGCGACTCAAATTCAATTAGATGCATCGTTTAATAAAAATATCCCGTTAAACCACGATTATATGAAAGTGTATACCAAGCATGAAAAGCAGTTTGGTGGTGCAAACAGTATTTTGATTTCAGTGTGTGATGATAGTGGTGATATATTTAATCCAGAGTTCTTTACCCAATTAAAAGCGGTTCACGATCAGCTTTATTTCATTCCTGGCGTAAATCGTCCATTAGTTAACTCAATATTTTCACCCAGTGCTCGTTTTGTTGAAGTAGTGGAGGATGGCTTTGCCGGTGGCCCAATTATTCCTGCTAACTTTAAAGCAGATAAGCGTGGTTTAGGTGTAGTAAAGGAAAACATTGAAAAAGCAAAAGTTGTAGGACGTATGATTGCCAGCGATTATTCGTGTGCAATGGTAACTGCTCAACTTTTAGAAACTGATCCTCAAACACAACAAAAATTAGACACATTAGCTTTTGCACAAAAGCTAGAAAGTGATTTAAGAGAGCCTTTAAGTACGGACAAAGTAAGTATTCATATTATTGGCTTTGCAAAAATGGCTGGTGATATAGCGGAAGGTGCAAAAGGGGTGGTTGTATTTTTTGCCATTGCTATCGCTTTTACCTTTATTATGGTCTGGCTATTTTGTGGCAGTTTAAAGCTGACTATTTTGCCTATCGCATGTTCCATTATTGCTGTTATTTGGCAATTAGGCCTGCTTTCAAGTTTAGGTTTTGGCCTTGATCCTATGTCTATTTTGGTACCGTTTTTAGTATTTGCTATTGGTGTAAGCCATGGTGTGCAGATGATAAATGCGATTGGTAAAAAAGTAGGTGAAGGTAAAACAACACGTATTTGTTGTCAGTCAAGTTTTAGGGCTTTATTAGTGCCAGGCGGTATTGCACTGCTTTCAGACACCGTAGGCTTCTTAACATTACTTACCATCGATATTGGTATTATACGTGAACTTGCCATTACAGCGAGTTTAGGTGTAGCAGTAATTATATTTACTAATTTAATCTTATTGCCAGTTTGGGCTTCGTACATGAACTTTGAAAACAGTGTACATATTCAATCTGGTGATGCAGCAAAACCAAACATGCTTGATAAAATCCGCGACTTACTTGTTAAAGCGACTGATCCTAAAGTAGCTAAAATGATTATTGGTTTTACCCTTGTTCTATTTGCTTTAGGTTACTGGCAAGCAGATAAAATGCGTATAGGTGACTTACATGCAGGCGCGCCATCACTGCATCAAGATGCTCGTTATAATCAAGACACGTTTTTAATATCAGACAAGTACACTATCTCGTCTGATATCTTAAAGGTAATTGTAGAAGCGTATCCTGCAGCATGTACTGAGCATGATGTGATGGAGCGTATAAGCCGTTTTCAATACAAAGTAGAGAATGTAGCAGGTGTGCAGTCTGCTGTAAGTTTGAGCTCTGTAGCTCAATCGGTTAACGCAGGATACAACGAAGGCAATTTGAAATGGCAAAGCTTGCCACGAAATTCAGCAAGTTTAGTGCAGTCAACGTCTCGAGTTGAAACTAGTACAGGTTTACTTAACGGTGATTGTTCAGTTATGCCAGTGATTATATTTTTAGATGATCATAAAGCACAAACTATAGATACTGTAATTAAGAGTGTTAAGCAATTTGCGCAAGAAGAGGGCACTGATAAATTAGCATTTAAACTAGCGTCAGGACCTGTTGGCGTAATGGCAGCGACTAATGAGTCAGTTGCAGATGCGCAAATACCAATGATGCTTTATGTTTATGGTGCCGTTATCATCTTATGTTTAATGAGCTTTAAAAGCGTAAAAGCAACGATTGCTGTGGTATTGCCGCTTTATATCGTATCAACACTTGCACAAGCACTTATGGTGCAATTAGAAATAGGCTTAACCGTTTCTACTTTGCCAGTTATTGCTCTAGGAGTAGGTATTGGGGTCGATTACGGTATTTATATACTGTCGTCGATGATGGGGCAGCTTAAGCAAAATGTACCATTAAGTGTTGCTTATCGAAATGCGCTTGTTGAACGTGGAAGTGCGGTTCTATTTACCGGTATTACACTTGCGATTGGTGTGAGTACGTGGATATTCTCAGATCTTAAATTCCAAGTTGATATGGGTATACTGTTAACCTTCATGTTTTTAGTAAATATGTTAGGTGCAGTGTTGTTATTACCCGCTATTGGCAGCCTTCTCTGGACTGACCAGAAAAAATAATGTGAATAATTTTGCTCCTAAATGGCCTGTAAAGGCCATTTATATCTACAATTTGTGAATAGATGACCAAATAGCTGAAATGCTTAAAATGTTTTCATCGAAAAGGCTGTTTATTAGCTGTAAAAGGGTTAGAATTTAATTGACTCCACGCTAATGAATAGCTGTACAAATTCCTGCTCCTGAGCAGTAATAGATTAAGGAACATACAATGACACGAAATGAAGGCCAAGCCTCGGTTATCCTAGATAATGTCTGTAAGCTGATCCAGAAAAAAGTTCGCGCTGATAATGTGTTACTCGTTGAGAAATTCGCCAAAGCCTTGTACAGCAATATGTCTAAAGAGGATTTGGCAAACCGCAACGATAGTGACCTATATGGCGCAGCATTAAGCCTTTGGAACTCGCTAGAAAAAAATACTACCGACGACGCTGTTATCCGCGTTTTCAACCCTGAAGTGGCAAAAGATGGCTGGCAGTCATCACATACAATCGTAGAGATTATTACTAAAGACATGCCGTTTTTAGTTGATTCTGTTCGTATGGCCATGACTCGTGAAAATATCGCCTCTCACTTATTACTTCACTGCCCATTAAAAATTAAGCGCGATGAAAACGCTAAAATTTCTGGATTATCAAATTTAAAAGCAGAGCAAGAATCCTCATCTACTAAAACAGTATTTTTTATTGAAATTGACCGTCAAACAGATTCTTCTGTGATTGAGTCTTTCAAGAAAGAGTTAGAGTCGGTTCTTGTTGATGTATCAGTTGCTGTTGATGATTGGCAGCCAATTCGTAAAAAATTGATTGCAGTAACCAAAGAGTTACCTAAACGTCATCATAATAAAACTACAGAAGAAGTTTCAGAAACAACTGAGTTTTTAGATTGGTTAGCGAAAGATAACTTTACCCTAATGGGTTACCGTGAATATGAGCTAAGCCCAGTTCAAGGAGATTACCAATTAAAAGGTAAAATGGAATCAAGCCTTGGCTTGATGAAAAACTCTACTGAAGAACACACACGATTATTATCAGAATTACCAGAAGTTGCTCGCCAAGAAGCACGCAGCAGCAATCTACTGATCTTGACAAAAACAAACTCTGTTTCTCGCGTTCACCGTCCAGCCTACATTGATTACGTAGGTATTAAGCGTTTTGACGATGAAGGCAATGTAACTGGTGAAGACCGCTTTATTGGTTTGTTCTCATCAAGCTTTTACAATAACAGTGCTACTGATGTGCCTGTTTTAAAGAGTAAAATTAACCGCATTATGGAAATGTGTGATTTTGCTAAAGGTACACACGCTTACAAAGCTGTTTTAAATATTTTAGAAACCTACCCACGTGACGAGCTAGTTCAAGCGCGCGAAAGTGAGCTACTTGAAGTTGCTATGGGTGTTTTACAAGTACAAGAGCGCGATATGTGTCGCTTGTTTGTACGTAAAGATGCGTATGGTCGCTTTTTATCTTGCATGGTTTATGTGCCTCGCGAACGCTATAACACGGCTCTTCGTCGTGAAACGCAAGATATATTAGCTAATGCATTTAATTCTGACGATAAAGTCGAATTTACTACTTATTTCTCTGAGTCAACACTGGCGCGTACTCATTACACCGTTCGTGTGACCGACAACAAGATCGAATATAACGTGAAAGACATCGAAAACAATTTAGTAGAAGCTGCACGTACGTGGGAAGATAAACTTCAATCTGCACTTTTAGAGTCTGCGGGTGAAGCACGTGGTAACGATTTAAATCGTAAATACTGTAATGCATTTGCACGCTCATACAAAGATGAAGTGCTTCCAAGTGCAGCGGTTGTTGATATTGAAAAGTTAGAACTACTTAGCGATGAAAACAAGCTAGAAATGCTGTTCTACCGTCCTCAAGAAGAAGCAAACAGTAATATTGTACGATTAAGCTTATTCCATAAAGATGAGCCAATTCACTTATCTGATGTTATGCCAATGCTTGAAAACTTTGGTCTGCGCGTTGTTGGTGAAACACCATATTCAGTTAAAACTAGCGATGGTCGTATTAACTGGATCATGGACTTCTCGATGCTTATTGACAGCAAAGGGATGGCAGACTTTGATAAAATTTCAGCACGTTTTCGCGCTGCATTAACAAATGTGTGGGGCAACCGCCTTGAAAATGATGGTTTTAACCGTTTAGTGTTAATGGGTGGCCTAACTGGCCGCGAAGCCTCTATTTTACGTGCTTACGCTAAGTACATGCGTCAAATTGGTGTAACGTTCTCACAAAGTTACATTGAAAGCACATTTGCAAATTATCCAAACATTGCAGCGCAAATTGTTAATTTATTTGCTAAAAAGTTCTCAGTTAAGAGCCCAGCAAGTGCTAAAACACTTGAAAAGTTAAGTACGCAAATTTACTTAGAACTTGAAAACGTAGCAAACCTTGATGATGACCGTATTATACGTTTATACGTAGATATGATTGTTGCGACGCTACGAACTAACTATTTCCAAAAAGATGAAGCAGGTCAGTTTAAGTCTTATGTCTCGTTTAAAATACAGCCTAGCTTAATTCCTGATGTACCACTTCCACTTCCTGCGTTTGAGATTTTTGTATACTCTCCGCGCGTTGAAGGTGTGCATTTACGTTACGGTAAAGTAGCGCGTGGTGGTCTGCGTTGGTCTGACCGTCGTGAAGATTTCCGTACTGAAGTACTTGGCTTAGTTAAAGCTCAACAAGTTAAAAATACAGTAATTGTACCTGTTGGTTCTAAAGGTGGTTTTGTATGTAAACAATTACCTAGTGAGCGCGAAGCGTTTATAAAAGAAGGCCAAGAGTGTTACAAAATCTTTATCCGTGGTCTTCTAGATATTACAGATAACATAGAGCGCGGTGAAGTAGTCCCAGCTCGCGATGTTGTTCGCCACGATGAAGATGATGCTTACTTAGTGGTTGCAGCCGATAAAGGAACCGCTACTTTCTCTGATATCGCAAACGGTATAGCTAATGAATACAATTTCTGGCTAGGTGATGCATTCGCATCAGGTGGCTCGGTTGGTTACGATCATAAGAAAATGGGTATTACAGCTAAAGGCGCATGGGAGTCAGTTAAACGACATTTCCGTGAAATGGATATCGATTGTCAAACGACTGACTTTACAGTGGTAGCTATAGGCGATATGGCTGGTGATGTATTTGGTAATGGTATGTTGTTATCTAAGCATATTCGGTTACAAGTTGCCTTTAACCATATGCACATTTTTGTTGATCCGAACCCAGATGCTGCTACTTCTTACCCAGAGCGCGAACGTTTATTTAATATGCCGCGTTCATCGTGGGAAGATTACAATAAAGAGTTAATTTCTGCCGGTGGTGGTGTTTTCTCTCGTGCTGCTAAATCAATTACGCTCAGCCCAGAAATGAAAAAAATGTTGGGCACTAAAAAAGCAAGTATGACCCCAAATGAGTTAATGAAAGCTTCATTGATGATGGAGTTCGATTTACTGTGGAATGGCGGTATTGGTACATATATTAAAAACTCTAAAGAAACTGATGCAGATGTAGGGGATCGTGCAAACGATGCACTACGTATCAATGGTAGAGATTTAGGCGCTAAAATAATTGGTGAGGGCGGTAACTTAGGTGCAACTCAATTAGGTCGTGTTGAATTTGCAGCTAAGGGTGGTCGTGTTAATACTGACTTTATTGATAACGTAGGGGGCGTTGCCTGTTCAGATAACGAAGTTAACATTAAGATTTTACTTAATGGCTTGGTTGCTGAAGGCGACTTAACACGTAAACAACGTGATGAGCTACTTTATTCTATGACAGATGAAGTATCTGAATTAGTATTAAAAGACTGTTACCGTCAAACACATACTATTTCAATTACGCAGTCTAAAGGTACTTCAACGCTTAAAGAAAAGATTCGCTTTATTCATGCACTTGAAAAAGATGGTAAGTTAAACCGTGCTATTGAGTTCATTCCAAGTGATGAAGAATTGGCAGAACGTGCAGCCGCAGGTAAAGACTTAACTCGCCCTGAGCTTTCAGTGCTAGTGTCTTACGCAAAAATGGTATTAAAAGAGTCTTTAGTAAGTGATGAAATTACTGAAAACCCTTACTATCGCCAATTGCTTGTGAAGTCATTCCCACGTCCTCTACGTGAGAAGTTTAACGATGCGATGAACAACCATCCACTTCGTAAAGAAATTATTGCAACTAAACTTGCTAACAGCATTGTTAACGATATGGGTTTAAACTTCATGGTACGCATGCATGAAGAAACCGGTGCCAACGAAGCTGAAATTGCAATGTGTTACTCAATTGCTAGCGAAATATTTGAAATGCGTGATACATGGTCTTCTATCAGCGCACTGGATAATAAAATACCAGCAGCGGTACAAACTGAAATGCTTTACCAACTTCGTCGTACTGTTCGCCGTACTACGCGTTGGTTCTTACGTCATCGTAATAAGTCACAAACGATTGAACAAGGAATTGAATTCTTTGCGCCAACGTTTAAAGATTTAAGCGATAATTTAAATACATACATGATTGAAAAAGAAAATGACCGTATTGTAATTGAAGCTAATAAGTTAATTGATGCCGGCGTTCCTGTAGATATAGCTAAGCGTATTGTTTCGTTATCAAGCTTATTCTCTGTGATGGATTTAGCTGAGGTTGCTAATAATTCAGGTAAGAGTATTTCGATGGTATCGAATACTTACTTTAAACTAGGCGCGAGAATGGGTCTGCATTGGTTCTTAGAGCAAATAACTAAGCAACCAGTAGCAAATCATTGGCAAGCACTTGCTCGTTCATCTTACCGTGAAGAGCTTGATTGGCAGCAACGTACGTTATCTGAAGTGGTGCTAAATAGCTTTGAAGGTGACGAGAGCGATGTTGATAGTCAAATAGATGAGTGGATGGATAGCCAAGATTTATTACTTCAGCGTTGGAAACAAATGTTGGCTGAGTTTAAAACATCACAAAGCCATGACTTTGCTAAGTTCTCAGTTGCACTTCGTGAACTTATGTTATTAAGTCACAACTGTGATACATCAGGAAAATAATTTAGCTTTAATCAGTTATTTGTTTAGTAAATAAATAACTGATTGTTAAAATTGTTATACAATACCTCAGCCTTGTCTGAGGTATTTTTTTGTCTGAAATTTAAAAAGAGGATTATATTGATGTTTTATGATTTAGCTCGCCGTTTTATGTTTACCCGTGATGCGGAGTGGGCGCATGAGTTTGCACTTAATAATCTTCGTCGTTTTGCTAATACGCCTCTAAATATAGCTTGGTCACAAAGTGTTTCAGATAAACCCGTAAACTTTTTAGGTCTTGAATTTAAAAACCCAGTAGGGCTTGCCGCTGGCCTGGATAAAAATGCAGAATGTATAGATGCATTTAGCCAAATGGGATTTGGTTTTATTGAAGTTGGAACGGTTACACCGCGTCCTCAAGTTGGTAATGATAAGCCACGTATTTTTAGACTTCCAGAGTCAAACGCAATTATTAACCGTATGGGTTTTAATAATAAAGGTGTTGATAATTTAGTCGAAAATGTAAAAGCAGCAAAGTACAGTGGCATACTCGGTATCAATATTGGTAAAAATAAAGATACACCTAACGAGCAAGGTAAAGATGACTATATTCATTGTATGCGTAAAGTATTTGAGCATGCCTCATACATTACGGTAAATATTTCATCACCAAATACCCCAGGGCTTCGTGATTTACAATATGGTGCTGCACTTGATGATTTATTGCAAAGTCTTAAAAATGAACAGTTAGATTTAATTGCAAAGCATAATAAGCAAGTTCCTATGCTTGTAAAAATTGCACCGGATCTCGATCAAATACAAATAGAGCAAGTAAGTGAGTCACTTTTAAATAATAAAATTGATGGTGTAATTGCCACAAACACAACGCTTGAGCGAGCCGCAGTCATGGGGCAGCAATATGCACAAGAGGCAGGCGGTTTATCAGGTCACCCTGTTAGAATGCGCTCTACAGAGGTAGTAAGTGAGCTAAAACGCTTAACACAAGGTAAGCTACCAATCATCGGAGTCGGCGGTATTGATGATGCTACATCTGCAAAAGAAAAGTTAGATGCAGGCGCAAATTTAGTTCAGGTTTATACTGGGTTCATCTACAAAGGTCCACAATTGGTAAAGTCGATCGTTAACGGCTTATAAGGATCAGTTATCTAAGCTTTTGATCGTTAGCTAAATGTTCTAAGCAAACATTTTAAAAGTGGTCAAAAGCGGTTATACTCTGAGCAATAATTATTCAACATACCCAAGGAGGAGTAAATGTTACAAGCATCAAAGCAATGGCAGTGGATTACTTGTCCTGATAAAAATCGTTTGTTACTTGATTTAAATGACGACATGCAATTATGCACGCCTTATAAATTAAGACAGCTCACCGATTCTGTTTTTAAAAATCCACGTTTTAGTCTCGAAGATGCTGCATTTTACGAACAGGTTTATAATTATCTGGATGGATTTGAATTGTGGTCTGCGGCTCAAATTTGTCAAATATCATTAAATGCAACTGCTGTTAAGTATCACTTAAAACCCGTTTTAGCAAAAAGTTGGTTTTTTGAAGAATACACCGGGACAGAGCCAAGCGTAGAGGCAATAGTAAAATTAACATCTAAAGCGCAGTCAGGTGATTTTTTAATTGTAGAGCATTGTCCTGATGCATCTATTTGTTTGAATTTAAGTGAAACCTTTAAATTAGACGAAAACTTATCTTTAGCGCAATTTGAAGTAATCCGTATTTTGAATAATCGAGTCCACCCCATCCTAAATCAGCAATATCAAAGTCAAACCGCCTAACCAAATTTAAGTCTTAAGCGTGTCTTTATGGCGTGTTTGTCGCCCAACCTATGTTATAATCCTGCGCAATTAGCTATTAAGGGTTATTACTTTGCAATTTATCGCACTTACTTCTATCGGAATCGAAAATTTATTGGTTGATGAACTAACAGAACTTGGCGCAACCGTGTCTAAGCAAACTGTTGGTTCTGTTCGTTTTGAGGCTGACTCATTACTTGCGCAAAAGGTTTGTTTATCAACTCGTTTTGCAACGCGTGTGCTTATGCTTATTGAAGAAAAAGAAGGCGTAGATGACAAAAATAGCCTGTATAATTTTGCGCGCTCGCAACCTTGGCAAGAATGGTTTGGACCTACGCAAACATTCGCTGTCGACTTCAACGGTACCAATGACTCATTAAAAAACACGCAATTTTCGGGTCTTGTAATCAAAGATGCGATTGTTGACTATTTTAATGATTTATACGAGCAACGTCCTAACGTTGATAAGCAAGATGCTAACGTGCGCGTAGTTGCACGATTAAATCGTTACGGCGTATCGATGTATATTGACTATTCAGGTCCTCGTTTGTCAGAACGTGGTTACCGCCAAGGCCAAGGTAAAGCGCCAATTAAAGAGCACTTAGCTGCTGCATTAATTAAGCGAAGTGGCTGGCTTGAAAATGTAAAACAGCCTTTATTCGATCCATGTTGTGGTGCGGGTACTATTTTGATAGAAGCTGCCGGTATGGCGCGAAACGAAGCGCCAGGATTATTCCGTGAAGGTTTTGCTTTTGAGCGTTTACCCAGTTTTAGAGCCGCTAAGTTTAAAGAGCTTAAAGAAGAGTTACTCGCTAATATTACTGATCCTAAATTGTGGTTAATTGGCCACGATTACGATGAGCAAGTATTAAGTAAAGCAATTGATAATGCTAAACGAGCCGAGCTTGACGACGTGATTAAGTTTAAGCAAAGTGATGCAACTAAACTTACAGCTGTTGCAAAATTACCGGGTGTTGTAATTTCAAACTTACCTTATGGTGAGCGTATTGGCTCTATGGCTGAGCTTGTTGATTTACACCGTAATTTAGGCGTTGGCTTTAAAAAGCACTTCAATCACTGGAAACTTGCCTTATTGGGTATGGACGAGAGCTTATTTAAACTTTTAAAACTTGTGCGCCTCAAGCGTTATAAATTTAAAAATGGCCCGCTTGATGTAGAACTTAACTTATATCAATTAGATGATAAGCAAGTAAGTTTGACCACAGATGACAAAAAAGCACTCAATTTTGAAGGCTCAACGTCATTCGCAAATAGATTGAAAAAAAATAAGCAAGGCTTAAAAAACTGGCTTAAACAAAATAAAATAGATGCTTATCGCGTCTATGAAGCAGATATCCCTGAATACAATGTTGCTGTAGATATTTATGGTGACTCTGCTGTAATTTTTGAATATGCAGCGCCTAAAGAAATTGATGAAAAAACATCAGAAAAACGCCTGCAAGACGTAATAAGTTTAACGGCTCAACAGCTTGAGATTTCACCTGAAAACATTGCTGTAAAAGTACGTAAAAAGCAGAAGGGCGAAGATCAATACACCGCTATGTCTAAACAAAACCGTACTATGGTTGTTGAAGAGTTTGGTGCTAAGTTCAAAGTTAATTTATTTGACTACTTAGACACAGGCTTGTTTTTAGACCATCGCTTAATGCGCCGTTATATTCAAGAAAATGCTAAAGATAAACGTTTCTTAAACCTTTTTGCATACACAGGTACAGCTTCTGTACATGCTGCTCTTGGTGGTGCCAAAGCCATTACTACAGTCGATTTATCAAAGACCTACTTAAAATGGGGCCAAGATAACTTTGATTTAAATGGTATTAGTAATACACGATACCGTTTTGAACAAGCAGATTGTTTAAAATGGTTAGAGCACGCAACAGCGCAATATGATTTGATATTTTTAGATCCTCCAACGTTTTCAAACTCAAAACGTATGAAAGACGCGTTTGATGTACAGAGCGATCACATTAAATTATTAACGTGGGTTAAAAAGATTTTAAGCCCATCAGGTACCTTAATTTTCTCTAATAACAAACGTGGCTTTGTGATAGATGAAGTTGGTCTGATTGGTTTAGGTTTAAAAGCCATTAATATTTCAGATAAAACGTTATCACCAGACTTTAAACGTAATAAAAAAATCCATAATAGCTGGTTAATCACACATGGCTAAATGGGTTTTATACCACACTGATGGTTGCCACTTGTGCGAGCAAGCTGAGCAACTTATCACTGAGGTACTTAGTAATACGAGTGAGTTATTACTAATCGATATTATGACTGATGAGCAGCTTATAGCTGAGTATCAAATTACTATTCCTGTATTAAAAAGTGAAAAAGGCGAGCAATTATTTTGGCCTTTTACTTTACACACTGTGCGCGAATTTTTAGCACAAGCAGAATAAGAGCAAATAAGAACTATGGATTTAATTAGAATTTTAAAAGCACAACTTGCTTTTGGTACGCATGCTTTGCTTAACAAAGCAGATGCCGTTATAGAAAGTGGCGAAAGAGTGTGTGTTGTTGGTCGAAATGGCGCGGGTAAGTCAACTCTATTAAAAGTGCTTGATGGCGAAGTTGTATTAGATGATGGTGAAATAAATCAGCTAGGCGGGATTAGAATTTCTCGTTTAGAACAAGATCCACCAAAAGGCGCAAATGGCACAGTATTTGATTATGTTGCGCAAGGTATGCCTGAGATTGCAAACTTACTAATTGATTTTCATCATGTAAGTAATGAGTTGCAAACAGTGTGTACTGATAAGTTATTAAACAAGCTTGAACGTTTATCAAATCAATTAGAAGCGGCTGATGGCTGGCGCTTTGATAGCCGAATTCAATTAGTGCTAACACAATTAGAATTAACGCCAGAAGCTAAACTTGAGTCTCTTTCTGGTGGTTGGTTACGTAAAGTAGCACTTGCACGTGCACTTGTTAGTGAGCCTGATTTATTATTACTTGATGAGCCAACAAACCATTTAGACATGGCAAGCGTCATGTGGCTTGAGCAATTTTTAAAAGAGTTTAAGGGCGGAATCGTATTTATATCGCATGACCGTGCGTTTATTCGCGCTGTTGCTACGCGTATTTTAGATTTAGACCGTGGTAAGCTTATTTCGTACCCTGGTGATTACGCTACGTACTTAGAGCAAAAAGCCCATGATTTAAAAGTAGAAGAAAGCCAAAATGCATTGTTCGATAAGCGTTTAGCCGAAGAAGAAACATGGATCCGCCAAGGTGTTAAAGCGCGTAGAACGCGTAACGAAGGTAGAGTTCGTGAGTTAAAGCAGCTTCGTACAGAGCGTAAGCAACGTGTTGACCAAGTTGGTAAAACTGATTTCAATATTGAAACAGCAGATCGCTCTGGTAAGTTAGTATTTGAAGCTAAGAATCTTTGTCATGCATTTAAAGACAAAGTTATTGCTGATGATTTTTCTACACTGGTAATGCGCGGTGACAGAATCGGTCTAGTAGGCCCAAATGGTATTGGTAAAACAACACTATTAAAGCTAATGTTTGGTGATTTAGAACCAGATAGCGGCATAACTAAGCAAGGTGTTAATTTAGAGTTTGCTTACTTTGACCAATATCGTGAAAAGCTTGATGAAGAAGCAACAGTTCAAGATAACGTTGCCGAAGGTAAACAAGAAGTGATGATGGGCGGCCGCTCACGTCATGTTTTAGGTTATTTACAAGACTTTTTATTCCCGCCAGCACGTGCTCGAACCCCTGTTAAAGCACTCTCTGGTGGTGAAAAAAACAGATTACTATTAGCTAAATTGTTTTTAAAACCGTCTAATATCCTTGTTCTCGATGAGCCAACAAATGACTTGGACATTGAAACGTTAGAGTTACTAGAGGACATCATTAATCAATACCAAGGTACAGTGCTGATTGTAAGCCATGACCGTGAATTTATTGATAATACATGTTCAAGTGTATGGGCGTTTGAAGGTAACGGTAAAGTTACAGATATTGTAGGTGGCTATAGCGACTATGAGGCTTACGTTAACTATTTAGCTGAACAAGAAAAAAAAACGCAGCAGCAACCAGTAAAAAAAGTTGAAAAAGTAGTCGCTCCAGTTGCTAAACCTGCAGCTAAAACAAATAAACTCTCTTACAAATTAAAACTTGAATTAGAGCAACTACCGAATAAAATGGAAAAACTAGAAGCTGAAATTGAAGCTCAACAAGCTGTAGTTAGTGACTCAGACTTTTTTAAACAAGAGAGTGATGTAACAACTAAAGCATTGAACCATTTGGCACAACTTGAGTCTGACCTTGAAGCTGCGCTTGAGCGCTGGGAAGAACTTGAAGAATTACAGAATCAGTAGTAAGGACTAAAATGAAATATAAATTACTCGCTGCCAGTATTTTAGCGACATTAAGCACTTCAGCAACAAGTGCTACGTACCAGTTAAGTGAATTAGGGACTCTTGAAGACGCTAAATATTCTTATGTAACAGATGTAAGCGAAAGCGGGCATATTATTGGTTTCGCAAATGGTTTATACAATTTACCTATTGATATCAGCTATATAGATTTTACAGAAAATGTTATTGAAAGTGCATATGATAGCGCTGAAGCAGCATATGAACTAAGTGATAAAGCAATTACTTTTACGCTTAATGATATTGAAAACAATGACGCCGTAAGTACTAATCCTGATGCTCATACTTTTATGGTTAGCTTTTTGGCAAATTCGAATTTGGGGATTCCGTCAAACTTTGAATATCAAAAGATGAGTTCTTTGGTTGGTATTAAATTTAACGAATCGGTGATTACTGAACAACCTCTTTTTGATGTAGTTTCTGTTGATTATGACGGATTAACTCGTTCAACTATTAATCTTCTTAATGCTGTAAGTGAAGATGGCGTTACAGTTGGGTGGGGTAGCGCTCCATACGATAAAGTATCTTTTACACCTGATGATGAAGATGATGCAGAAACGTGGTTCACTCATGAGTTTATAGAACGTGGGATTGTAATAAGCGCTGATGGCAGTATAAGTGTTGAGTTAGAGCCTGAGTTTAATGAATACGGTGGCACAAGCCGCGCTAACGATATAGTCAAAACAAATAGTGGTTACACTGTTGTAGGTAATATCTCTACAAGTATTCCTGATGACAAACAAGATAATATTGATGATAACTGTGATAATGAAGACGAACCAACATCAGTATGTATCAATTTATTAAATTCTAACATTACACGAGGCTTATTTAATAAGCGTGCTGTTAAATGGGAACTTGATGAATCGTTAAATATTATTTCTGTTGAAGAGCTTGGTATGGCACTTACACCTGATGAAGGTGAAACGGAAGATGACGCATTTACGAGTACTGCTTTAGCAGTGAATAACAACGGTACAATTGTAGGTTCATCAAATACGCGTTATTACAAAAATGATGATGCGATTCTTACAATGCCAGTTTATTTTAAAGATGGTGCAGTTACTGACTTTATCAATCAAGAAGATGACTGGCAGTCTGGTAAGTCAATTGCTATTAATGATAATGATGTAATTACAGGTTATGCGACTAAGCGTATTGAAGGCACACTTCGCAATAAATTCTTCTATCATGACATTGAAACAGGTAATACAGTTTTTCCAACTGATTATTTTTCAAGCTCAAGTTCTTATGGCAACGATATAAATAATAAAGGATATATTGTAGGCGAAGGGGAAGTGGGTGTTTCTGATAGCTCACGACTTAAAGAAGCGTTTATTTACAAAATTGGTGATGATAAAATCACTAATCTAAACGATTTACTGCCTTGTTATGACACGGACGGTGAAACTGATTATGCTTATACTATGGCTGAAGCTACAGCTATCAATGAAAATAATGAAATATTTGGTACTGCGACTAAGACAGTTGAAAAACTTGATTCTTTAGGCGGTGTTGTAACTGATATCAATGGTGAAATTGAATACGAAAGTATTGCAGTTGCAGTTAAATTAACGCCAATTGCAAATGGTGAAGTAGAAAACTGTGCTCCAGTAGAAGCAGAAGTGTATGAGCGTAACTCTGCTAGCTTTCCTTGGTATACATTATTGCTATTACCATTAGTTGGCTTAAGACGTATATTTCGCTTTTAAAGTTTACTAATATTGATTATAAAAAAAACCAACTTAATAAAGTTGGTTTTTTTTTCGTCTATAATATTTTATAAGATTAGGATTACAGTGATTATTTAGTTTTAACGCTACTAATTATTTCGCGATAACCATGCCTTTTTAACAGAACGGCGCCAAATAATATCAATACCAAAATAGCCGATAATTGATGCAATAGAAGCACATACTAACGAACCTAGTAAAAATGCAGGACCAATAGTTTCAATGCTCTCTAGAAACCAAGACCAACTAGCTTCAAATACAAAGTGTTGCTCAGGCTGATTAAGTATTAATGTACCCACTAAGTATGAGCCATAAAAAATAGGGGGCATAGTTAGAGGGTTTGTAAGCCATACTAATGCTACTGAGATAGGTAAATTAACTCTAAATAATATAGCGCCGGCTGCTGCTAAAACCATTTGAAAAGGAACAGGGATGAAAGCAAAAAATAACCCGACTGCAAATGCACCTCGAGCAGAACGTCTATTTAAATGCCAAAGATTTGCATCTTGTAAAAGGCGTCCAAATATTCTTAGTGATTTATGATGTCTAATTTTATTTGGATCAGGTAAAAATCTTTGGATCGTTTTTTTAGCCATTTAAAGCAACCATTTACATCAGTGTGGATAAGTCTTGGGTTTGTAATTGGCTGTATAGCAACCGTATTTTATTATCAAACTCTCGAATTTACAGTATTCACAATTTTCATTGTTATAGTGAGCGCTTATTTTAAGCCGTTTTTAAATGTATTGTTAGGCTTTATTTGTGCAATTTGCTTCGTTGGTCTGCATTTTTACGTTTTTTATAGTTTTGAAATACCAAAACCGGATGAAAAGTATGCACTTGATTCTACATTAATTGTTGAAGAGGTTATTTCTGACAAAAAACCTCAATATATTAAAGTTAAAATAGTGGCATTAGAAGGGAGTAATTTTTCGGATTTTAGAGCACCCAAAGCAATGCTCAGTGTTAATTCTGCACAGCCTTTAATAGTAGGTGATGAATTTTCTGCTTTAATTCATTTAAAACATTTTCGTAGTAATAAAAATTTTAATGTATTTGATAATGAACGTTATGCTTTTATAAGTAGAATATTATTTAAAGGTAAAGTGCTTAATAAAAATCTTAATATTATAAATAGCGACAAACAAAGCATAATTTTAGATTATCAACACTTCCTTAAAAACACTTATACGGATACAAAACTACAGTGGCTCTATTATGCATTGCTTAGCGGTGAAAAATCTTTGATGAGCTACGCTGATAAACAATTAATGCAATCTCTTGGGCTAAGTCATTTACTTGCTATATCGGGGTTACATATTGGTTTGATTTTTAGCTTCGGTTATCTATTTACTCGATTCATTTTTGCAAAAATTAATTCTTCGATCGGGCAATCATTCAACCTGACTCTTTATTATAGTTCATGCGGATTTTTAGTAGCCTTGGTTTATGTGTACTTAAGTGACTTTTTAGTATCGGCAACGCGAGCGCTTATCATGCTGGGTTGTTATTTATTATTGTATTTTCTTGCTAAGCAGTCGCTGCGTTGGCGGAGCATTTTATTTGCCTTGGTTATTGTTCTTATTGTTAACCCATTTAATTTACTCAATCCAGGTCTCTACTTTTCATTTTTAGCGGTTGCTATCATTTTTACAGTTATTAATAAATTACCAATATTAAACACTCGCATAAAAAACAAAGTTATTTCACTGTTTGTTATTCAAATAGCGTTATTTATTGGTTTATTGCCACTTTCACTCTATTTTTTTAATGGGGTAAGTATTGCAGGTTTGATAATAAATTTAATTGCTATACCGCTGCTTTCAATCATTATCTTACCTTTTTTAATTGTTTTTACATTACTGAGTATTTTCTTAGATGTAAGTATTTTAATAAACCTGTTTGATACTGGCTTATATGCGCTATTTAAATTGCTTAATGAAATACCAGAATCGTTAAGGTGGATAACGACTGGCAGAATTGACTCAATATTTGTCGTTTTTACTTATATTATTATGTTGATGGTTTATTTCCTTCCTTATAAATGGCTCGCTTTTATTCCAGCAATAACGCTTTTATTAAATTATTGGTTAACAGAAAAGTCTAAGTGGCAACTACATGTATTTGATGTAGGGCATGGACTTATGGCATTAATTGAAAAAGATAATCAAGTGCTTATTTATGATTTTGGCCCCAGTTATTTCAATCGCTTTAGCCGTACGCGAAGTATTTTATTGCCTTATATTAAAGCAAATAATTTAACAGTGAAAACGGCGATTCTAAGTCATGAAGATAATGATCACGCTGGAGGATTACAACATTTCATAGATGCTGGCTTTGGTGAAACATTACAACAATTTCATCCTAAAAATACACATAATGTATGTGAAGTCATAAACATTGATTTTGCTGGATTAAAAGTACAAAGCTTTAGTACAAAAGGGTTTGGAAATGAAAATGATGATTCATGCGTTGTTAGGGTATCAGATAATACTCATAGCGTGTTACTTACCGGTGATATATCAAAGGCGCGTGAAGCATCGCTATTAGCGGATAATAAATCGTTGAAAAGTACAGTAATGTTAAGCCCGCATCATGGCAGCGATACATCCTCAAGTGTTAATTTTATAAATAACGTTGCTCCCCAAGTAGTCATTCATTCAAGTGCCTATAAAGGGCAATGGGAATTCCCTAAGCCTCTTGTCGTCGAACGTTATAACCAAATAAACGCTCAGCAATTTACGACAGGCGTTGAAGGGCAAATTAGTATTAAATTTTATGCAAAGAATTTGGCTATAGAAACAGCAAGAGGGCAGGAAAGTTACTGGTTTATCAAAGATTGACGTTTAGTTTTATCTCATCGGAGGATACAATACAGATTGTTACTGTATTTAGAGAGTGTTATGGATCAAAGTACTACACAAATTTATAAACGTCTTGTCTCATATGTTGGCACCTACAAAAGCGTCGCATTTGTCGCAATTATTGGGATGATAGGCTATTCAGCAATGGATGCTTTATTTATTCAATTAATGAAGCCGTTTATTGATCAAGGTTTGAACCAGCGTAATACAGAAGTTTTAAAGTACGCTCCTTTTGTCGTTATCGCGTTAGTTCTAGGGCGTGGTGTTTTTAACTTTATGTCTTCCTACTGCTTAAGTTATGTAGGCTCCCAAGTTGTACGTTCTTTACGCCAAGAGTTATTTGAGCACATATTGCACTTACCCGTTTCTTTTCATGACAAAAACTCAACGGGAGATTTAATTTCAAAAATCACATTTGATACAGAACAAGTTCAACAAGCGATTACTAAAGCCTTGCTAATCGTGGTTCGAGAAGGTGCATTTGTTGTATTTTTACTTGCGGTAATGTTCTATACCAGTTGGCAACTATCACTGATATTTTTAGTGATCATCCCACTTGTTGCTATTATTGTCGCCGTCGTCTCTAAACGTTTTCGCCACATTTCTAAAAACATTCAATCTGCCATGGGGCAAGTTACCCGTAGCTCAGAACAAATGCTGAGCGGACATAAAGTTATTCATGGTTTTGGTGGTCAAGATCAAGAGATTAATCACTTCTCGAAAATTAATAATCATAATCGTCAGCAACGTATCAAAATGGATGCAACTAAAGCGCTTAGTGTATCTATAATCCAAATTTTAGCGGCAAGTGCCATGGCAGTTATTTTGTGGGCGGTGTCGTTGCCATCAATGATTGATACGATTACATCTGGTGACTTCATGGCATTAATTGCCTCAATGATGATGTTATTACGTCCGCTAAAACAACTTGCCAATGTGAATAGTGATATGCAACGTGGTATCTCTGCAGCGCAAAGTATATTTTTAGTTTTAGACGAAGAAATGGAAAAAGATACAGGCACTGTTTCGGTTGATAAAGTTAAAGGTTTAATTGAAGTTAAGAACGTAACCTTTAAGTACCCAACTAAAGATGAAGCCGTATTAAACGATTTGTCGCTAACGATTGAGGCGGGTGAAAGTATTGCCTTAGTAGGGCGCTCAGGCTCTGGTAAGTCAACAATTTCTAACTTGTTACCCCGCTATTATGATTTAGAACTACCGAGTGAAATTTTACTTGATGGCATAGCACTGCAGGACTATAAATTAACTGATCTGCGTCGCCAATTTGCTTTAGTCTCTCAGCAGGTTATGTTATTTAACGATACGATTGCCAATAATATTTGTTATGGCATAAAGCACGATGTCTCTGTTGAAGAGTTAGAACAAGTTGCCAAACAAGCGCACGTGTGGGAATTTGTTAAAGACCTGCCAGAGCAATTAAACACCATGGTAGGCGAAAATGGGGTAATGCTCTCAGGTGGTCAACGCCAGCGAATAGCGATAGCGCGTGCAATATTAAAAGATGCACCTATTTTGATTTTAGATGAGGCAACGTCAGCACTTGATACCGAATCTGAAAAGCTTATTCAGCAAGCGTTAGAAACGTTAATGAAAGATAAAACCTCTATTGTTATAGCACATCGCTTATCTACTATTGAAAACAGTGACCGAATTTATGTTATTGATAACGGTCGTGTGATAGAAAGTGGCGATCATAGTAGCTTATTAGCAAATGACGGTACTTATTCAGCACTTTGCAAAATGCAGTTTGGTGATCAGGCGTGAGCAAAATAGAGCAGAGCTGGTATAAACCATTTGGTCTAATTACTTTATTGTTATTACCATTAAGTGCTTTGTTTTGGGTTGTATCGGCATTTCTAAAACTCTTGTACAGCGCTAAAATACTTAAACCTTTTGAGTGCAAAACGCCTGTTATTGTAGTCGGCAATATAAGTGTAGGCGGCAATGGTAAAACACCTTTTGTTTTGTGGTTGTATGAGTATTTGACCGAGCAAGGTTTATCAGTGGGTATTATTAGTAGAGGTTATGGTGGGCAATCAGATAATTACCCGCTGTTAGTCACTTCAGTTGTTGACGCCCAACAGGCTGGAGATGAGCCTGTGCTTTTATACCATCGTTTAAAGTGCCCAATAGCAGTTGGCCCTAATAGAAAGCATAATATCGATTTATTAGAAAAAAATTATACGCTAGATGTCATTATTTCTGATGATGGGATGCAGCATTATAAAATGCCTCGTAGCATTGAGTGTTGTATTGTTGATAGTGAACGCCGCTTTGGTAATGGTTTTGTTATGCCCGCAGGGCCACTACGCGAAACAACTAAACGCTTACAAAGTGTTGATATAGTAATTGAAAATGGCGGTGAGGCTAATAATAGCTACGTGCTGCAAGTAAGTAACCTTCGCTTAGTTAATTCAGGTGATGATGCAAAACATACGGTAACTCACGCACATGCAATAAGTGCAATTGGGAACCCTAAACGGTTTGAAAACTCATTAGAAGCACAAAATATTAAGCTATTGTCGACTCATCACTTTAGGGATCATTATGCTTATACAGCAGATGATTTTATTCAGTTTGGTGATGATTGCATTATAATGACCGAAAAAGACGCGGTTAAATGTAAGTCCTTTGCAAAACCTAATTGGTATTATTTACCTGTAGATGCAGAGCCTTCCGATAGCGTAATAAACACATTAAATTCATTATTAAAAGAAAAAGGAATACTCAATGGCCTTTGATACTAAATTACTCGAGATAATTGCCTGCCCAGTTTGTAAGGGTAAATTACGCTTTGATAGAGAAAACAACGAACTAATTAGTACTGCAGCTAAGCTTGCTTACCCCGTTCAAGATGATATTCCAGTATTGCTTGAAAACGAAGCACGTGAGTTATCTTTAGAAGAGGTTGAAAAGTGGAATTCGTAGTTGTAATTCCTGCACGTTTTGCATCAACCCGACTACCTGGTAAGCCGCTTGCTGATATTTGCGGTAAGCCAATGGTTCAACATGTTTACGAAAAAGCATGTTTATCAGGTGCAAGTAAAGTGGTTATAGCAACCGATCATCAAAAAGTGTTTGATGCAGTAAGTTTATTTACTAGTGATGTTGTAATGACTCGCGAAGATCACCAATCGGGTACTGAGCGTTTAGCCGAAGTAGTTGATTTACTTGATCTCGACAGCAATACAATTGTGGTTAATGTACAAGGCGATGAGCCCTTACTTGCGCCAGAAAACGTATCTCAAGTTGCTGCACTATTAAGTGATTCAACAGCACCAATGGCAACGTTAAGTGTTGCTATTGAAGAGCGTGATGAAGTATTTAATCCAAACGCGGTTAAAGTTGTTAGTGATATAAATAAAAATGCACTTTACTTCTCACGCGCTAGTATTCCTTTCAATAGAAATGCAATGATGAATGAGAACAGTGAACTTGATTTAGCGCCATTTCAGCGTCACGTAGGTATTTATGCGTACAGAGCGGGTTTTATTAAACAATATATAGAATTGAGCGTATCGCCACTTGAGCTACTTGAATCGCTTGAGCAGTTACGTGTGTTGTATCATGGTTATAAAATCAAAATAGAACAAGCTCAAATAGCACCCCATGCTGGAGTTGATACGGCAGATGACTTAGCGAAAGTGATAGCGCATATTAAAAGTACAAACGCGTGAGTGAACAAGTAAGTAAAATATTAAAAATCATTTTTACACATAACGATTTTTATATTTTAGAAAAGCCAGCGGGTCTTAATTTTCATTCAGAAGATGGCCCCGGCTTTGTTGTGTTAGCCGAACAACAATTAACGCAAAAGCTTTATGCCGTTCATCGTTTAGATAAAGTGACATCAGGGCTGATTATTTTAGCGCGAAACAAAGCCGCTGCGGCCAGCTTTACTGTTATGTTTACTGAGCATGCGATTGCTAAATTTTATTTAGCGATTAGTGACGCTAAACCAAAAAAGAAGCAGGGGTGGATCAAAGGCGATATGGCTAAGTCTCGCCGTGGCTCGTTTAAGTTACTAACGAGTAAGCTTAACCCTGCAATCACCCGATTTTATTCGCTAAGCTATAAGCCGGGATTTAGAGGGTATATTTTAAAGCCTTATTCAGGAAAGACGCATCAATTAAGAGTGGCACTAAAAAGTATTGGCTCTGCTATTTTAGGCGATGCAATGTATTCAGGCACGCCATCAAATCGTACCTATTTACATGCATATGCATTGAGCTTTTTATGGCAAGGTGAACAAATACAGCTAACTTTATTACCCGATAATGGTGATGAGTATTTGGCGTTAATTAAACATCAAGATTTTCAAGCATGGCAATCGCCATGGCAACTGGATTGGTAAATGAGCGAAAAAGTTACAGATATACGTTTTGGTGGTATTAAACGTTTATATGGTCATCAACAGTTTGATTGGCTTCAAGAAGCACATTTTTGTGTAGTAGGGATTGGTGGTGTAGGGAGCTGGACAGCAGAAGCACTTGCACGTACTGGTGTTGGTAAAATAACATTGATTGATTTGGATGATATTTGCGCGACTAACGTCAATAGACAAATTCATGCGTTAACGGGCACTATTGGTCAAGCTAAAGTAGATGCAATGAAAGCGCGCTGCGAGCTTATTAATCCAGAGTGCCAAGTTAATGTGATAGATGATTTTATTACGCTTGATAATATTCAAGAGCATATTCAAGGTTTTGATTATGTGATTGATTGTATTGATGCAGTTAAAGAAAAAGCAGCATTAATTGCTCACTGTAAACGTAATAAACTACCTATAATTACAACTGGTGGTGCTGGCGGGCAAACAGATCCTAGCCAAATAACTTTTGGTGATGTAGCCAAAACTACGCAAGACCCATTACTTGCAAAAGTGCGCTATATTTTGCGCAAGCAATATAATTTTAGTAATAATCCTAAACGTAAGTTTAATATTGATTGTGTTTACTCAACAGAGCAACTGGTTTACCCAGGAAGCGATGGCAGTGTATGTCATGCTAAGCAAAGTGCTGATGGCACGATGAATATGGACTGTAATAATGGTTTTGGTTCTGTGACTATGATCACAGGAAGCTTTGGTTTTTTTGTTGCGGCAAAAGCGGTGCGTAAATATCTAGATAAAAAACAACGCTCACAAGCTTAGTTTTCGTTAACTAAGCTTGTGTTGTGCCATGGTTTGTATTTTATCAACCATGGCTTTAATACCATTACCACGTGATGCGCTTAAGTGGCTTATAAGGCCGAGCTTTTCAAATTCTTCATACGCATTTTTATTCACTACTTGCTCTGGTGTGAGGCCATTGTAAAGCGCTAAAATAATGGCTAATAATCCTTTTACTATACGTGTATCTGAGTCACCAATTACAACAAGTGTATTTTCTGTTAAATCAAATTCAACAAACATCCATACTTTGCTTTCACAGCCCGGTACAAGTGCATCATCAGTCTTCAAAACATCAGCTAAAACAGGTAAAGTTTTTCCTAAAAGCATTATCTCACGATATTTTTGCTGCCAAGCGGGCGCATTTTTTATAGATTCTGTGACTTTGTTAAACGTATTTGTCATGAGTTATCCTAATTAATTCTATTAAAGTGACGTTTAGTCGAGTAAAGCGATACATTTTTTAAGTGAATCAATGAATATATCTACATCTTCATAGGTATTATAAAAACAAAAGCTCGCTCTTAGCGTTCCATTAAGCCCTAAATGTGTCATTAATGGCTGTGTACAATGGTGTCCACTCCTTACTGCAACCCCGTACCCGTCAAGTAAAGTTGCCAAATCATAAGGATGTTCATCATTTAAGTTGAAGCAGAGTGTACCAATATTGTCAGATAGGTTGCTATATATTGTAATACCATCAACCTTTACCAATTTTTGAGCGGCATAACTAAACAATTTTTGCTCATATTGCTGGATTTTTGCGTGATCTAATTCATTTAAATAGTCTAATGCGGCACCAAAGCCTAAAACTCCAGAGATATTTGGTGTTCCAGTTTCAAATTTTGCAGGCGCAGGACGATAAGTACTGTGAGTTAAGTACACTTTATCGATCATTTCCCCACCTGATTGGTAAATCTCAAGGGTATTTAATTGCTCATATCGACCATAAAGCACACCTAATCCTGTTGGACCGAGCATTTTATGGCTTGAGCAGACATAAAAGTCACAGTTTAATTCACGTAAATCGGGTTTTAAATGCAGTGCACCCTGTGCACCATCCACTAGAACAAGAGAATTGACGTCTTTTGCAGCTCTAATAAGTGGTTTTAAATCGGTGATATTACCCAGTGTGTTAGATGCTTGTGTAATAGCTAATAGGGTAGGTTTTGTTTCTTTTATAAATTCACAGCATTCTTTGGTGTTCAGCGTGCCATTTTTATTTAGTGGAAGCGCTATTAATTTAGCACCCGTTTGTTGACTCACTATTTGCCAAGGCACTATGTTTGCATGATGCTCAAGCGGAGATATCATTATGGTATGACTTTCATTTAAGCGCTTTTTTAATCCGTTAGCGACCAAGTTAATGGCTTCTGTAGCGCCTTTAGTCCATACAATCTCTTTACTAAATACATTGAAATACTCTGCAGTTTTATCCCGTACTTGTTCATATGCATGAGTTGCTTGCTCGCTAAGTGTATGGCGTCCACGGTGTACATTAGCGTTTTGAAACGTATAGAATTCAGTAATTGTATCTATAACTGATTGAGGCTTTTGTGAGGTTGCTGCTGAGTCTAAATAAACAAGCGGGCAGCCGTTTATTGTTTGATTTAATGTTGGGAAGTCGTTTCTAATTTTATTTATATCAAACTTTAAAGCAAGCATGGCTCATCTACATAGTGTTTTTAAGGCAGGAATTGTAATCGGTTTATGATAATTCTCAAGTGTTGTTAATAAAAAAGGCCGCAAAATGCGGCCTTTTTAAACTAACCAACGTTAATTAACGCTTGTCAGTTGATACGTAGTCACGTTGAGTGTAACCAGTATAAAGTTGACGAGGACGGCTGATCTTATGACCAGGTTGAGATAGCATCTCATCCCAGTGAGTGATCCAACCAACAGTACGTGCCATTGCAAAGATTACAGTGAACATGCTTGTTGGAATACCAATCGCTTTTAAGATAATACCAGAGTAGAAATCTACATTAGGGTATAGTTTTTTCTCTACAAAGTATGGGTCTTCAAGCGCAATTTGCTCAAGCTTCATAGCAATATCAAGAAGTGGATCTTGGATATTCAGCTCAGCTAAAACTTCGTGACACGTTTGACGCATTACTGTAGCGCGTGGGTCAAAGTTTTTGTAAACACGGTGTCCAAAGCCCATAAGGCGGAACGGGTCAGCTTTATCTTTAGCTTTAGCTACGTATTCATCAATACGGTCAACAGAGCCAATCTCTTCTAACATGTTTAAACATGCTTCATTAGCGCCGCCGTGAGCAGGGCCCCATAAAGATGCAATACCAGCTGCAATACATGCATACGGGTTAGCACCAGATGAACCAGCAAGACGAACTGTTGAAGTTGATGCATTTTGTTCATGATCTGCATGAAGCATAAAGATTTTATCCATCGCTTTTGCAGTTACTGGATTAACTTTATATTCTTCAGCAGGTACAGAGAACATCATGTGTAAGAAGTTTTCTGCGTAGCTTAAATCGTTACGTGGGTATACAAACGGTTGGCCGATATTTGTTTTATAAGCCATTGCCGCGATTGTTGGTAACTTAGCAACAAGCTTAACTGCGCTTGTTTTACGTTGTTCAGCATCAGTAATATCAAGGTCTTCATGATAGAAAGATGATAATGCACCTACTACGCCACAAAGCATTGCCATTGGGTGAGCGTCAAAGCGGAAACCTTGGAAAAAGTTAGCAATCTTCTCGTCAAGCATAGTGCTTGTAGTGATTTCATTCTTAAAAACTTCATATTGTTCTTTAGAAGGTAACTCACCATTTAAAAGTAAGTAACAAAGTTCAATGTAATTTGAGTCTTCAGCTAATTGCTCAATTGGGTAACCACGGTGAAGTAGTACACCTTTACCACCATCAATATAGGTGATTGCAGATTCACAAGAACCAGTCGACATGAAACCTGGGTCATAAGTAAAGTGACCGTGTGAACCTAACGTACGTACGTCGATTACATCTTGGCCAGCAGTGCCTTGATAAATTGGAAGTTCGATTGGATCTAGTCCATCAATTTGGACTGTGGCTTTTTTATCTGCCATCGTTATGTATCTCCTATTAAGATATCTATTCTGATTTTTAGATTTTAAAGTTCTGAAATCTGTTTTAAGCACATCTTCTCATTTTAACGTGAAAGAGGGGGTTAAAGTCAATTTTTATAAACATTATGCATATATGTATAATAAATATTCGGTATTAATTAAATATAATACTATTGGCTAATTCGCAAACATCTCTAAATAAACAAGAATTGTAAAAAGCCCTGTGGGTATATATACTAACGGTGGTTTTAAACCGTATTGTATTTGGGTAAACATATTCTTAACAGCTTAAAATTTACAGGTTTGTGAACTTTAATTGTTTTGGTACGTTTATTTTGATAGTTCCATCAGTAATATTTGGTGGGTTTTTAGAAAAACAAGTAGATGAGCTCCACTGTGAGCAAAGATGGGCAAGTAACTGTGAAAAAGCAAAGACCTGTAAATCTAGATCTAACAACTATATCTATGCCGGCAACGGCTAAAGCTTCAATTTTTCACCGCGTCACCGGTGTTGCATTATTTTTTGCTTTAACGTTTGTCATTTGGGCTTGGTCTGAGTCTCTCTCTTCAGCTGAAAGTTTTGAATTCGTCAAGGGTCTGTTTAACGGATTCATTGCCAAATTTATAGCTTGGGGCACTGTTTCTGTATTAGGTTATCACCTTATTGGTGGTATCCGTCATATGATTATGGATATGGGACATTGGGAAGAACTTGAATCAGGTAACCTCAGCGCTAAAGTTTCAATGGCTCTTGGTGTTGTGTTTGCCGTATTGGCAGGGGTGTGGATATGGTTTTAAATCAAGCAACTCTAAAACGTGATGGTGTACAAGATTTCGTATCTTTACGTACCACGGCATTAATAATCAGCGCTTACGCGATTTTTATTATCGGCTATTTTTTAGCGACGCCAGAAGTCACTTTCGAAGCCTGGACAGGCCTCTTCTCTAACCTAGCAATGAAAGGGTTTACGTTAATTACCCTTGTTTGCATTATGGTTCATACCCGCATTGGCCTTTGGCAAGTTCTTACAGACTATGTTAAGTGCGCAAAGCTTCGTGCAGTTTTAGGTTTTGTATTAAACCTAATGGCCGTTGCTTACGTAGCTATTGGTCTAATCGTATTATGGGGTGTTTAAGTGAAATATTCTGTTCGTGAATTTGACGCCGTAGTAATTGGTGCAGGTGGTGCAGGTATGCGCGCTGCTTTAGCAATTACAGAATCTGGCAAAACGTGTGCATTAATATCTAAAGTATTTCCAACGCGCTCACACACTGTATCTGCTCAAGGCGGTATTACGGTTGCGCTTGGTAATTCACACGAAGATAACTGGGAATGGCATATGTACGATACCGTTAAAGGTTCCGATTTTATCGGTGACCAAGACGCTATTGAATACATGTGTCAAACTGGCCCAGAAGCTATTACCGAATTAGAAAACATGGGTTTACCATTTTCTCGTTTTGAAAATGGCCGTGTTTACCAACGTCCTTTCGGTGGTCAATCGAAAAACTTTGGTGGTGAACAAGCCGCACGTACTGCAGCAGCTGCTGACCGTACTGGTCATGCTTTGTTACACCTTCTATATCAACAAAACGTTAAAAACAAAACAAATGTATTCTCTGAATGGTATGCACTTGATTTAGTTAAAAACGATAATGGTGATGTAGTAGGGTGTACTGCAATTGAGATTGAGACAGGTGAAGTTACCTTCTTCAAATCTAAAGCTGTTGTATTAGCTACTGGTGGTGCAGGTCGTATATTCGCATCAACCACTAATGCTCACATTAACACTGGTGACGGTGTTGGTATGGCAACACGTGCTGGTATTTCTATGCAAGACATGGAAATGTGGCAGTTCCACCCAACGGGTATCGCAGGTGCTGGTACGCTAGTAACTGAAGGTTGTCGTGGTGAAGGCGGTTATCTTCTAAATAAAGATGGCGAACGCTTCATGGAACGTTACGCACCAAACGCAAAAGACTTAGCGTCTCGCGACGTTGTTGCACGTTCAATGATGACTGAAATCCGTGAAGGTCGTGGTTGTGATGGTCCTTGGGGTCCACATCTTAAGTTAAAACTTGACCACTTAGGTGAAGAAACACTTAACTTACGTCTTCCTGGCGTATGTGACCTTGCTAAAACATTTGCTCACGTTGACCCTGCAAAAGAGCCAATTCCAGTAATTCCAACTTGTCATTATATGATGGGTGGTGTTCCTACTAATGTAAATGGACAAGCGCTACAAATCGATGCTCAAGGCAACGAAACAGTAGTTCAAGGTTTATTTGCAGTAGGTGAGATTGCATGTGTATCTGTACACGGTGCAAACCGCTTAGGTGGTAACTCATTACTTGATTTAGTTGTGTTTGGTCGTGCTGCGGGTAACTTCTTAGGTAAGTACCTAAATGACGTTGAAATATCTAAAGCTGCTTCAGAATCAGACTTAGAAGCGTCTCTTGCACGTTACAATCGTTGGGAAAATTCAACGGCTGGCCAAGGTGAAGATCCAGTTCAAATCAAAAAAGACTTACAACAATGTATGCAGCTTAACTTCTCGGTATTCCGTGAAGGTGACTCAATGGCTGCAGGTCTTCAAGAACTTAAAGAAATTCGCGAACGTCTGCAACATGCTCGTCTTGATGATAAATCATCAGACTTCAACACGCAGCGTATCGAATGTCTTGAACTAGACAACTTAATGGAAACAGCTTACTCAACTGCAGTAGCTGCAAACTTCCGTACAGAAAGCCGTGGTGCACATTCTCGCTTTGACTACCCAGATCGTGATGACGAAAACTGGTTATGTCACTCAGTATTCAATCCTGTAACGGATGAAATGAGTAAGCGTGATGTAAACTATGCGCCTAAAACGCGTGAAGCTTTCCCACCTAAAGCACGTGTTTACTAGGAGATAGACGATGGCACAAGTACAATTTTCAGTTTATCGTTATAATCCAGATGTTGACAACGCTCCTCGTATGCAAGAATACACCTTGCAAACAGAGGAAGGTCACGACATGATGGTGTTGGATGCACTTATTCTTCTAAAAGAACAAGATCCTACATTATCTTTCCGTCGTTCATGCCGTGAAGGTGTGTGTGGATCTGATGGTGTTAACATGAATGGTAAAAATGGTTTAGCATGTATTACTCCTTTATCTACGCTACAAAAAAATGGCAAAGGTAAAATCGTAGTACGTCCATTACCAGGTTTACCTGTGGTACGTGACCTTGTTATTGACATGAGTCAGTTCTACACTCAGTACGAAAAAGTTAAACCTTATTTAATTAATGATCAGCCTGCAGCAGGCGAACGTCTTCAAACTATTGAAGAACGTGATAAATTAGATGGGCTTTATGAGTGTATTTTGTGTGCATGTTGTTCAACATCGTGTCCTTCGTTCTGGTGGAATCCAGACAAGTTCATTGGTCCAGCAGGCCTTCTTCATGCTTACCGTTTCTTGGCTGATAGCCGAGATACAGCAACTGAAGAACGTTTAGCGGATTTAGACGATGCGTTCAGTGTGTTCCGTTGTCACAGTATCATGAACTGTGTTAGCGTTTGTCCTAAGGGTCTTAATCCGACCAAAGCAATTGGACAAATCAAATCTATGTTACTAAACCGAGCGGTTTGATAGCTTAGTAAAGGTAAGATGGCTAATATTAAATTATATTAGCCATCTTGTTATAATAACTATTAATTTCTGCGCTAAAAAAAAGGGCTTATAAATGCACGAAGGTGTGATGAAGGCATGGCTAGAATCTTCACATTTAAACGGCGGCAACGTTGCTTATGTAGAAGAGCTTTATGAAGCGTATTTAGACGATGCGACTTCTGTGCCAGACGAATGGCGAGAAGTGTTTGAACAATTACCTAAAGTTGATGGTGTGGATGTTGAAGTAAAACATTCAGAGGTTCGAGCACAGTTTGCACAGCTTGCAAAAAACAAGCATAGAGAAGTAGTGGTAGCAGAGGGTAGTGGCGGTGACCTTAAACAGGTTAAAGTTCTACAACTTATTAATGCTTTCCGTTTTCGTGGGCACCAAAATGCAAACCTAGATCCATTAGGTATTTGGCAACGAGAGCGTGTACGAGATTTAGAGCTAGAGTACCACGACCTATCTTCAAGTGATTTTGACCGCGAGTTTAACGTAGGATCGTTTGCCGTAGGGCGCGATACTATGCCTTTAGGTGAACTATACCAAGCACTAAAAACTACATATTGTGGTTCAATTGGCGCTGAGTATATGCACATCACATCAACAGAGGAAAAACGTTGGTTACAACAACGTCTAGAATCTGTCCAGTCTAGGCCTAAATTCTCAAAAGATGAAAAGCTACGTATCCTTAAAGGGCTTACTGCAGCAGATGGTCTAGAAAAATATTTAGGGTCTAAGTTTCCTGGTGCTAAGCGCTTTTCACTTGAAGGTGGCGATGCGTTAGTTCCAATGCTTAAAGAGCTTATTCACCGCGCTGGTGAAAGCGGCCAACAAGAAGCTGTTATTGGTATGGCTCACCGTGGTCGTTTAAACGTTTTAGTTAATGTACTTGGTAAAAATCCATCAGAATTATTTGATGAATTTGCTGGTATACATAAAGAAACGTTAGGTTCTGGTGATGTTAAATATCACATGGGTTATTCGTCTGACTTTGCTACCAAAGGTGGCAATGTACACATGGCGCTTGCGTTTAACCCATCTCACCTAGAAATCGTAAACCCTGTTGTAATGGGCTCTGTACGTGGTCGTCTCGACCGTTTAGGTGATAAATCAGGCATTAAAGCACTACCTATTACCATCCATGGTGATTCTGCTATTGCTGGACAAGGTGTTGTTCAAGAAACGTTTAACATGTCACAAACTAATGCGTTTAGTTGTGGTGGTAGTATTCGTATTGTTGTCAACAACCAAGTAGGTTTTACAACCTCTAAGCAAGATGACGTTCGCTCAACGCCATACTGTACTGACATTGCTAAAATGGTTCAGTCTCCAATATTCCATGTTAATTCTGATGATCCTGAAGCCGTTGCATTTGTTACTCAACTTGCTCTTGATTTTAGAAATCAGTTTAAGCGTGACGTAGTAATTGATTTAGTTTGTTACCGTCGCCATGGTCACAATGAAGCTGATGAGCCTAATGCAACTCAGCCTGTCATGTACCAAAAAATTAAAAAGCATCCAGTGCCGCGTTTAATCTATGCAGACCAACTGATTGCTGAAGGCTCTTTTTCTGAACAAGAAGTTAAAGCCTTAGCTGATGAGTACCGTGATGCACTAGATGAAGGCAGCTGTGTTGTTTCAGAAATACAGCCAGAGACGTCGCATTCTTCTGAGTGGGCCAAATATATTGGTCATGAATGGAATGTTGACTACGATGCTAGCGTATCTGTAGAGAAGCTTAAAGCTCTTGGTGAGAAAGTAGCTTCTTACCCAGAACAACATAAAGCTCAATCTCGCGTTAAAAAGATTTATGACGATCGTAAGCTAATGGCCACAGGTGAAAAACCACTTGATTGGGGTATGGCAGAGACTCTTGCCTATGCAACAATTGCGTCTGAAGGTACTGACATCCGTTTAACAGGACAAGACACAGGTCGAGGAACATTCTTTCATCGTCATGCTGTTGTTCATGGTCAATCTGATGGTACAACTTACACTCCTTTAGAGCATTTAAGTGAAGATCAAGGCACATTTGAAGTCTTTGATTCTGTTTTATCTGAGGAAGCTGTCGTTGCGTTCGAATATGGATATGCTACCGCTGAACCTAAGTCTCTCGTAATATGGGAAGCGCAATTTGGTGACTTCGCCAATGGTGCACAAGTTGTATTTGACCAGTTCTTAAGTTCTGGTGAGCAAAAGTGGGGCCGTTTATGTGGGCTTACAATTTTGTTACCTCATGGCTACGAAGGTCAAGGGCCAGAGCATAGTTCAGCGCGCTTAGAGCGTTTCTTGCAACTATGTGCTGATCACAACATGCAAGTATGTGTTCCTTCAACGCCGGCGCAAGTTTACGCTATGCTTCGTCGTCAATCAGTTCGACCACTTCGTCGTCCTCTGATTGTTATGACGCCTAAGTCGCTACTTCGTCACCCGCTTGCAACTTCATCACTTGAAGAGCTTTCACACGGTGTTTACCATAATATGATCGACGAAGTTGATGATATTAACCCTGAGAAAGTAGAGCGCGTTGTATTTTGTAGCGGTAAAGTTTACTACGAGTTACTACAAGAGCGTCGTAAGCTTGAGCAAGATAATATTGCAATTGTACGTGTTGAACAGTTATACCCGTTCCCACACGATGAAATGCAAACAATTATAGAGCGCTACCAACACGTAACTGATTTTGTATGGTGTCAAGAAGAGCCACAAAACCAAGGTGCATGGTACTGTTCACAACATCACTTTATTGATGCAATCCCACAAGGTGCTAAATTAAAATATGCAGGACGTAAAGCGTCTGCATCACCAGCGTGTGGTTACATGTCAGTACATACTAAAGAACAACAAGCGCTCGTTGCCGACGCGCTTACTATAGAAAATAAAGGATAAGCAATGAGCACAGAAATTAAAGTTCCTGTTCTTCCTGAGTCGGTTGCAGATGCTACCGTTGCTACATGGCATGTAAGTGTTGGCGACAAAGTAACTCGCGATCAAAACTTAGTAGACATTGAAACAGATAAAGTGGTTTTAGAAGTTGTTGCACAGCATGACGGTGTAATAACAGAAATATCACAAGAAGAAGGTGCAACCGTACTTGGCGATCAAGTTATGGGTTTACTTGGTGATGCTGATGCAGCGCCAGCAAGTGAAGGTTCAACTAAAGAAGAATCAGCACCAGCTAAATCAGAAGACGCGCCAGTGGCGCAATCAGCACCAGCATCAGAAGGTAAAGAAGTGGATATTAAAGTACCTGTACTTCCAGAATCAGTTGCAGACGCAACAATTGCTACATGGCATGTACAACCAGGTGACGCGGTAACACGCGACCAAAACTTGGTAGATATTGAAACAGATAAAGTTGTTCTTGAAGTAGTAGCTCAAGAAGATGGCATCATGGGTGATATCATTCACGGCGAAGGCGATACTGTATTAGGCGAGCAAGTAATTGGTTCGGTTAAAGCAGGCGGTGCACCAGCGGCTCCAGCTGCAAAAGCAGACGCAGCGCCAGCAGCAGATTCAAGCGAAAGTTCAGATGTGTTAACACCATCAGTTCGTCGTTTAATTGCTGAGAAAGGCCTAGACGCTTCTAAAATTAAAGGCACGGGTAAAAATGGTCGTGTAACTAAAGAAGACGTTGATACCTTCTTAAAAGCACCAGCACCAGCGGCTAAAAAAGCAGAAGCTTCTGCTCTTGCATCACCGATGGGCGATCGTACTCAAAAACGCGTACCTATGACTCGTTTACGTAAAACGATTGCGACACGCCTTCTTGAAGCTAAAAACTCAACTGCAATGTTAACTACATTCAACGAAGTGAACATGGGACCAATCATGAGCCTTCGTAAGCAGTACCAAGAAACGTTTGAAAAGCGTCACGGCATTCGTTTAGGTTTCATGTCTTTCTATGTGAAAGCTGTAACTGAAGCTCTTAAGCGTTTCCCAGATGTAAATGCTTCAATTGATGGTGACGATATTGTTTACCATAACTATTTCGATATCAGCATTGCAGTATCTACTCCACGTGGCTTAGTTACTCCAGTACTTAAAGATTGTGACAAACTATCTGTTGCTGAAATCGAAAAAGGTATTCGTGAGTTAGCACTTAAAGGTCGTGATGGTAAGCTTACGCTTGCTGATATGACGGGTGGTAATTTCACTATTACTAATGGTGGCGTATTTGGTTCATTGCTATCTACACCTATCATTAACTTGCCACAGTCTTCAATCTTGGGTATGCATAAAATTCAAGACCGTCCGATGGCTGTAAATGGTAAAGTTGAAATACTACCTATGATGTATTTAGCACTTTCTTATGACCACCGTATCATTGATGGTAAAGAATCTGTTGGTTTCTTAGTAACTATTAAAGAGTTACTTGAAGATCCAACTCGCTTATTGCTAGATGTTTAATCTAGTTGTATGAAATGTAAGCTGTGAATGAACATTCACAGCTTTTTTTTTGCGCCTTTGGTCGTACTGGGGTTTTCATGTTAAGCCTTGGGATCTATACTAGGTGCGCAATTTGGGATAGTTGTTTATTTGAAAAAATATTCAGCTCTTTTAGTATAAAAAATTGGATAAAGCATCATGAATTTGCATGAGTATCAGGCAAAACAACTTTTTGCCGAATATGGTTTACCCGTTTCTACAGGTTACGCTTGCGATACACCTGAAGAAGCTGCTGCAGCTGCTGAAAAAATTGGCGGCGATATGTGGGTTGTTAAAACTCAGGTTCACGCAGGTGGACGTGGTAAAGCTGGCGGTGTAAAGCTAGTCAAAACTATCGAAGAAGTAAAAGCGTTTGCAGCTAACTGGTTAGGTAAAAACCTAGTTACTTACCAAACAGACGAGAAAGGACAGCCAGTAGCTAAAATTTTAGTAGAAAGCTGTACTGACATTGCTAACGAATTGTACCTAGGTGCAGTAGTTGACCGTGCATCTCGTAAAGTAGTTTTCATGGCGTCTACTGAAGGCGGCGTTGAAATTGAAACTGTTGCTGAAGAAACACCAGAGCTTATCCACAAAGCAGAGATCGACCCGTTAGTAGGTCCTCAAGCTTACCAAGCACGTGAACTAGGTTTCAAATTGGGTCTTAACCCAGTACAAATGAAACAGTTTGTTAAGATCTTTATGGGTCTTGGTAAAATGTTCACTGATTTTGATTTCGCATTACTTGAAATCAACCCGTTAGTAATTACAGACGAAGGCAACCTTCACTGTCTTGACGGCAAAATCGGTATTGATGGTAATGCACTTTACCGTCAACCTAAAATCCGTGAATTCCACGATCCATCTCAAGAAGATGCTCGTGAAGCACACGCAGCAAGCTTCGAGCTTAACTACGTTGCTCTAGACGGTAATGTTGGTTGTATGGTTAACGGTGCAGGCCTAGCAATGGGTACTATGGACATCGTAAACCTACACGGCGGCAAGCCGGCTAACTTCTTGGATGTTGGTGGCGGTGCTACTAAAGAACGTGTTTCTGAAGCATTCAAAATCATTCTTTCTGACGACAATGTTAAAGCTGTTTTAGTAAACATCTTTGGCGGCATCGTTCGTTGTGACATGATTGCTGAAGGCATCATTGGCGCAGTTAAAGAAGTTGGCGTAACCGTACCAGTAGTTGTACGTTTAGAAGGTACTAATGCTGAATTAGGTCGTGAAGTTCTTAAGAACTCTGGTCTAGACATCATTGCTGCTGAATCACTAACAGACGCTGCTGAAAAAGTTGTTGCTGCTGCGGAGGGCAAATAATGTCTGTATTAATCAATAAAGATACAAAAGTTATCTGTCAAGGTTTCACTGGTGGCCAAGGTACTTTCCACTCAGAGCAAGCGCTTGAGTACGGTACACAAATGGTTGGTGGTGTTAGCCCAGGTAAAGGCGGTCAAACGCACCTTGGTCTTCCTGTATTCAACACAGTTCGTGATGCTGTAAAAGAAACTGGCGCAACTGCTTCAGTTATCTACGTACCAGCTCCTTTCTGTAAAGATGCAATCTTAGAAGCTATCGATGCTGGCATCGAGCTAATAGTTTGTATTACTGAAGGTATCCCTACACTTGATATGGTTGATGTTAAAATCAAACTAGATCAAACAGGTACTCGTATGATCGGTCCTAACTGCCCAGGTGTTATTACTCCTGGTCAAACTAAGATTGGTATCATGCCTGGTCATATCCACAAACCTGGTAAAGTAGGTATTGTTTCTCGCTCTGGTACTTTAACGTACGAAGCAGTTAAGCAAACTACTGATGCTGGTTTTGGTCAGTCTACGTGTGTTGGTATTGGTGGTGATCCAATTCCAGGTACTAACTTTATCGACGTTCTAGAAATGTTCGAAAAAGATCCACAAACTGAAGCAATCGTAATGATTGGTGAAATTGGTGGTACTGCAGAAGAAGAAGCTGCAGAGTACATCAAAGCTAACGTAACTAAACCTGTAGTATCTTACATTGCTGGTGTTACTGCACCAGAAGGTAAGCGTATGGGTCACGCTGGCGCAATCATTGCCGGCGGTAAAGGTACTGCTGATGAGAAATTTGCTGCATTAGAAGCTGCGGGCGTAAAAACTGTACGTTCACTTGCTGATATCGGTAAAGCACTTAAAGAGAAAACAGGCTGGTAATCGCTTGTTTTTCTTTAAAAAGGCCCGCATATGCGGGCCTTTTTGTTATTAGATGAAAATTTAGAACGGGTAACTAATATGCTGGAAAAAGCGTACAGATAAGTCTTGGTGTTGTTTATTTATAGCCAGCTCATTACACAGAGTATAGATTGTTTTTTCTACTTGGTTCATAAATCGACCATAGCCCATTTCATGTTTATCCTGCTGCGTTGCGACTACTACAAAATGCAGCGTTTCTACCAATTTACTTGCTTCATAAAAGTGCTTAATTTGATTTTCATTAGATTCAATATCAAAACTTAACTTTTGAAGTTCATCATTGCCTTCACTTTTATCTATTTTACTGTTGCGTATAATAGGCGTTGCACCGTTAGCAACCATAGCGCCATGGTTTAAGTTATTATTTTGACACGCACGTATAAATGCATAAGCAAAGTAGTCATAAAATTTAGCATAATCGTTTGTGTTCATTAGTGTTTGAAACTGCGTTTTAATAGCGCGCGAAACCGGTATAGTAAAAGTGGCGTAAGTCATCTCTGCATAATCATTGGGTATGCTGCATTGTCTTGATTGGTAGCGAGGGTAGAGACTTCTTAATTTGTAACCATAGCTTTCCTTGTTGCCTTTTTCTTTAGCAAATAGGTCATACGTTAAGTGTTGATGGTCGCGTAGTTTAAACTGGGGCTGATTTATTAAGAGTTGTCCTTGTAAAGTGTCTAACACTTTTTGAACTTTATTATGAAATTCTGCAGAGTTGGCTCGTAAATCATCGCCTGTTGCTAAAAATAGAATGCGTATTTTTTTACTCGGTGTACCTTCAGTGTAATAAATCTTATGCGCTTCGTGATAACGGGGATTATAAAAAAAGAGCATTTGTTTATCTGTTTCTAATTGATAAGACTCATCATTAAATCTTACAACGGGTAGTTTATCATTCGCTAATAAGTGCACATTATAAAGCTCGTACTCATCACAAGAAGCAAACAGCTGGCGTGCAATACGTTCATAGCAGCAATTTATATCACTAAAGCTTTTATAAAAATCGTGATTAGGGGTTATTTCAGCTAAAAGGTAGTGATTAGCGCGTGCATTAGTTGGAATATATACACGATGTTGATTAAGTGTCGCCATCTTTAAATCCTTATAATGTAGGTTATTTACCTACTATAAACTGTTTAGATGACTTAAATATTGCGTTAAAACAAATTTTATTCATAAACAATGGTTCAGCTGAATTAAAGTTAAGCAATATCAAAAATAAACCTTAATCTAGTGCTGTATGTTAGTGTATGTTTTTGTAATAATGCATTAGTTTTGTTATTACGTAATATTTAGAGGACTACACTCCTATGGCGGAAATTGAGAATCGCCCAAGCAACTTTATTAGAACCCGAATTGATGAAGACTTAGCAAGTAAAAAGCATGCAACAACGCATACACGTTTTCCACCTGAACCAAATGGCTTTTTGCATATTGGTCATGCCAAATCAATTTGTTTAAATTTTGGCATCGCAAAAGATTATAACGGTTTATGTAACTTACGTTTTGACGATACAAACCCAGAAAAAGAAGACATTAACTACGTTAATTCTATAAAAGAAGACGTACAGTGGTTAGGTTTTAACTGGGATGGCGATATAAAGTATTCTTCTAACTATTTTGATACTTTATATGGTTACGCTGTTGAGCTTATAAATAAAGGCTTAGCGTACGTTTGCTTTTTAACAGCGGATGAAGCACGCCAATACCGTGGTACATTGAAAGAGCCCGGTAAAAATAGCCCGTACAGAGATACATCAGTTGAAGAAAACCTAGCGTTATTTGAAAAAATGCGTGCTGGCGAATTCAAAGAAGGCGAATGTGTCCTGCGTGCTAAAATTGATATGGCTAGCTCATTTATGGTGCTTCGCGATCCAATTATTTATCGCGTACGTTTTGCTCATCATCATCAAACAGCAGACAAGTGGTGCATTTACCCAATGTATGACTTCACGCACTGTATTTCTGATGCACTCGAAGGTATTACACATTCATTATGCACACTCGAGTTTCAAGATAACCGTCGTTTGTACGACTGGGTACTTGATAACATTAGTTTAGAGTGTCACCCACAGCAAATTGAGTTCTCACGTTTAAATCTTGAATACACAATTATGTCTAAGCGTAAGCTAAGCGATTTAGTGGTAAATAACCATGTAGAAGGTTGGGATGACCCACGCATGCCTACAATTGCAGGCCTACGTCGCCGTGGTTATACACCAGGTTCAATCCGTGAGTTTTGTTTGCGTATTGGTGTAACAAAACAAGAGAATATGGTTGAAATGGGTATGCTTGAAGCATGTATCCGTGAAGATCTAAACGAAAATGCACCACGTGCAATGGCCGTACTCGATCCTGTTAAAGTTGTTATTGAAAACTACGATGCAGACAAGGTTGAGGTTTTATCTGTGGCTAACCACCCAAATAAAGAAGAAATGGGTCGTCGTGATGTACCATTTACTCGTGAAATCTATATAGAACGAGAAGACTTTAAAGAAGAAGCGAATAACAAGTTTAAACGTTTAGTGCTTGATAAAGAAGTACGCTTACGTGGTGCTTATGTTATTAAAGCACAGCGGGTTGAAAAAGACGAAAATGGTGAAATTACAACTATCTTCTGTACTTACGATACTGAAACACTTGGTAAAAATCCAAGTGATGGACGTAAAGTAAAAGGTGTTATTCACTGGGTTTCAGCACCAGAGTGTATTACGGCAGAAGTTCGTTTATACGATCGTTTGTTTAGTGTTCCAAACCCAGCAGCCGCTGATGAGTTTGAAACAACATTAAATCCAGAGTCACTGGTTGTTTTATCAAACGCTAAATTAGAGCCATCGCTTGCTAATTCACAAGCAGAGCAGGGTTTTCAGTTTGAGCGTACGGGTTATTTCTCTCGTGATTCTAAATCAGAGAACGTTGTATTTAATCAAACAGTCGGTCTTCGTGATTCATGGTCTAAAACTCAATAAGTAATATCTAAAAAACCTGAACTCTGGATAATAAATCTATCTCGAGCAGCTATTTTCAGCGCTAACTGCGTTGAATTTACTTGCAATAGGCCAGCTATTGACGCGTGAATTCGCCTTGTTTTCACTTAAAATCTCTGGCTAGAGAAAATAAATTTAAATATCACCATGATTCAATACGTTGGTAAATCTCTTAACCAGAGTTCAGGTTTAATATCCCCAGTTTTTACTGGGTATGTTTATTACAAGCGTATTTTAGAAACAAAAAAACCTGCACTTAGCAGGTTTTTTATTGCTTTTTAAAAGCGGTATTAGCTGTTAGCGTCGCTAAATTCTTTACACGCTGCTTTATCATTACACTCACCGTATAAATATAAAGAATGGTTTGTAAGTGTAATACCATTTTCTTCAGAAATTTCAAGTTGACGACGTTCAATCATCTCATCTTCAAACTCTACCACTTTGCCACACTTCAAACATACTAAATGATCGTGGTGTGTGCTTCCTGAAAGTTCAAATACTGATTTGCCACCTTCAAAGTGATGACGGCTTACAATACCCGCATCATCAAATTGGTTAAGTACGCGGTATACAGTTGCAAGACCAATTTCTTCACCTAGATCCAAAAGAATTTTGTAAACATCTTCAGCACTGATGTGTTGGTTATCTGGAGATTGTAAAATCTCTAATATTTTAATACGCGGTAAAGTTACTTTTAAACCGGCTTTTTTAAGTTCCAAGTTATGATCAGTCATTAAATCTGTCTCAATTTTATTTGGTTATACTAGACATCTTGCAAAGATGTACACGACACATTAGCAACAAACAGGATAACGTGCCTAAGCGTTAAGTGCAAAGAACAATTGATTTATATTGCCACTAAAGCTTAAAACGCTAACTGTTTGATAATTATTTAAACAGCTAGCGATATATGCAGTAAATTAGTCAGCTAATTCACTTAAACACATCTCTTCATATACTTGAGCAGACCATGCTTTAACACGTTGTTCTGTAAGCTCTGGTTGACGGTCTTCGTCGATACCCAAACCTACAAAATGCTTATCATCAGCCATGCCTTTAGATGCTTCAAAGTCATAGCTTTCGCTCGGCCAATGACCAACAACAATAGCGCCACGTTCAGTAACGATATCGTTCATCATGCCCATCGCATCTAAAAAGTACTCAGCGTAATCTTCTTGGTCTCCACAACCAAAAATAGCAACAAGTTTACCTTCAAAGTCTACTTCTTCAAGTTCTGGAAAAAAGTCATCCCAGTCACATTGTGCTTCGCCGTAGTACCAAGTAGGGATACCGAATAAGATTAAATCAAATTCAGCAATCTCTTCTTTAGAGCTTTTTGCAATATCATGAACAGCCACTAGCTTTTTACCCAATTCTTTTTGGATCATTTTTGCTACGTGTTCTGTGTTACCTGTGTCACTTCCGAAAAAAATGCCTACACTTGCCATGGATTTAAAACCTTTTATGTATCAATAGCCAATCTTTCTTGTAAAATCGTTTCAATCAGCGCACTGCGGCTAATATTTTGTGCATCTGCCATATCACTCAATGCTTGATATAACTGCGATGAAACTTTAAATTCAACACGCTTTAAGCCACGTGCTTTATCTCTTTTTATTTGATTACGTTTATTTACCTTTAACTGCATATCCCGTGATAGGGGATTGGTTTTAGGTCTGCCTGGGCGTTTTTCGTATTCAAATAAATCGAGTGTAGTTCTATCTGTTTCTGACTTCGCCATGCTTAACCTACACCTGCGCCTTGCCAAAATACTTGAATAAGACCTTTAGCAATAAAGCCTGAACAACCTAAAAAGAGCACGCCCCAGACAATGTATTGTCCGAACTTAGGCACATTGCCACTTTTTAGTACGTCTTTAATTGCCATGCCGATGAATATGAAAATACCGGCTAAGCCAAAATACAACCCTAGGGTATCAAATTCGTTAATTAACTGACTGACCATCAACGTATAACCTTTAAATTAAACGGCGCGTACTATAGCATATAATTATTCATATATTTAGTGCGAAAAATCAAAAACACGCGATTAAAATTGCTTTAAACCGCAGTTAAAAAGTCGTTTATCGCTTTATTTACAGCAAGTGGCTTTTGAGCATGAAGCCAATGGCCTGCGCCATGAATTATTTTAGCCTTGGTATTTTTAAAGCGAGCTTTAATTGCAGTACGATGCTCGGGCAAAATATAGTCAGAATCATTACCTTTAATGAAAAGAGTATCGCATAAACAAGAATTGTTTTCATTAACATTGGATGTGATTGTAGAATATTTTTCGTCAAGCACACTTAAGTTAAATCGCCATGCAAAATGACCATCCTCATTTTTAGCGAGGCTTTTAAGTAGAAACTGTCGAACTCCCAGTTCTTCTATGTAAGGCTGCATTAGAGCATCAGCTTGTTTTCTATCGTCAATTGATTGTGCTGAAACCGCTTTTAATGCCTGTAATATTTTTGTGTGCCGAGCAGGGTAACTAACAGGTGCTATATCAAGTACAACAAGCTTATTTACAAGTTCAGGATGTGTAAGCGCTAATTCCATTGCCACTTTACCACCCATAGAGTGCCCAACTAAATGTGCTTTATCTATGTTTAAATGTGCTAATAACTCAACAATATCTTGAGCCATTGCAGGGTAGTTCATTTCATCACTATGAGGAGAAAGCCCGTGGTTGCGTAAATCAACGTTAATAACATTAAAGTGTTCACTTAATGGTTTTGCGATTACATTTAGGTTTTCTAATGATCCAAAAAGTCCGTGGATCAAAATAACATTAGGACCTTGCCCTTGTTGCTTGTAATTTAACTGCATACACGCCTCCTGAAAATTTCGCCATAGTTTGCCGAGCATTGCTCTAAAAAGCAAAAAATACAGCGACTATTTATTAAATTGGGCTTTTGTTTGTTAAATCAACAACAATGAGGTAAATATTAATATGTTTACGGGAGTGCTTGTTGTAACTCGCATTTCTGATTGGTTTGGGTATAATCACACGGGAGAAAAAAATGTGACCCGTAATGACAGGAAGAACATGAAACAAATCGACATAGACGACGAGTTATATCAATATATTGCTAGCAATACGCAAAGTATTGGTGAAAGTGCATCCACTATTTTACGTCGTTTATTAAATCTGAGCGGCGAAAAAATTCAAACCGCAAACGTAGAACTAACTCAAAATAATCAAACTGCGACTACGTCTACCGCCACATTAAAAAGCTCAGAGCCATCTGCTGCTGAGATTTCAAAAAAACAAACGCCTGTAGCTCACTCACCCGTGAAGCAAAAAAGCGATAATGTTTTTAATGTATTAAATAAAGAAGAGCTGGCAATGCAAAAAGGTGTTGTTGGACGCTTTTTGTTTATTTTAAGTGCATTTTACCGCACACATAAAACTGATTTTTCTGCGGTATTAGACATAAAAGGGCGTGACCGTGTTTACTTTGCTACTAGTAAAGAAGCTTTAGTAAATAGCGGTAGTAGTATGAATCCTAAAAACATAACCGATAGTGAATATTGGGTTATGACTAATTCTAATACAACGCGTAAAAAAATGATGCTTCATGAAGTTGCTCTTTGCCTTGGATATAGTGCAGAGCAAGCTGAAAAAATTCGCGATTACCTGTAAGGAAATATAATGGCTATTCACTCAGGCGCAGGCAAAACTGCTCCACAATCGGCACTGGTTAACGTACCTAAATTAGTATCTGCGTATTACTTAAATGAACCTGATCTTGAACAAAATCCAGAGCATTGTGTTGCCTTTGGTACCTCAGGCCACCGTGGTTGTTCTTACGATGTTAAATTTAACGAGTCACACATTTTAGCGATTACTCAGGCTATTTGTGATTACAGAAAACAAAATGACATATTTGGTCCGTTATTTTTAGGCAAAGACACACACGCATTGAGTGAAGCCGCATTTAACTCGGCTATTGAAGTATTAGTTGCTAACGAAGTGCAAGTGATAACGCAAGAAGACGGTGATTTTACACCAACGCCAGTTATCAGCCATGCCATAGTGAGCCACAATAAGCTACACCCAAATGAATTAGCAGACGGGATTGTTGTTACTCCTTCGCATAACCCTCCTGAAGATGGTGGCTTTAAATACAACCCACCTAATGGTGGACCAGCAGATACCGACGTCACTAAATGGATTGAAGACAGAGCTAATCAACTTTTACTAGAAGATTTAGTTGAAGTTGAGTTGTTCCCATTCGCTAAAGCATCGCGTTCTGGCTTTATCCGCTACGAAGATTTAATGACTCCTTATATTGATGACTTAGCAAATATCGTTAATTTAAAAGCAATTAGCGATGCAGGTATCAAAATTGGTATCGATCCACTAGGTGGTTCAGGCATCAACTTTTGGCCAGTCATTGCAAAAAAATATAATTTAGATTTAACCGTAGTTAATGATGTTGTTGATCCACGTTTTGCTTTTATGCCACTTGATAAAGACGGCAAAATTCGTATGGATTGTTCATCACCTTATTCAATGGCAAATCTTATTGCACTAAAAGATGATTTTGATGTGTCTATTGGTAACGACCCTGACTACGATCGTCACGGTATTGTAACGCCAGATGGCTTAATGAATCCAAACCACTTTTTAGCAGTGGCAATCGATTACTTACTTAAACACCGTGATTGGAATGAAACCGTAGAAATTGGTAAAACATTGGTTTCTAGCTCTATGATCGACAAAGTAGCTGCTCGAAACAACCGTAAGGTTAAAGAAGTACCAGTAGGCTTTAAATGGTTTGTTGAAGGCTTAAGCAAAGGCAAGCTTGCCTTTGGTGGCGAAGAAAGCGCAGGTGCTGCATTCTTACGTTTTGATGGCTCTGTATGGTGTACAGATAAAGACGGCTTCATTATGGGTCTACTCGCTGCAGAAATACTTGCTGTGACAGGTAAAACGCCATCAGCGCTTTATAAAGAATTAGAACAAGAGTTTGGCTCTCCAATTTATAAACGCCTAGATGCACCAGCCACAAGCGGTCAAAAATCACGTTTAAAAGCATTGAGTGCTTCTGATGTAAAAGCAGATACACTTGCTGGCGAGCCTATTTTGCAAAAATTGACTCATGCACCAGGTAACGATGCCGCCATTGGTGGTTTAAAAGTGGTTACTGAAAATGGTTGGTTTGCAGCGCGTCCATCAGGTACTGAAGATATTTATAAAATATACCTTGAATCATTTAAAGGTGAAGAGCATTTAGCGTTACTTGAAAAAGAAGCTAAAAAGCTTGTAGATTCAGTTATAAGCTAACTTAATCTAATAATTTTAAAACGGCTGATTTATTCAGCCGTTTTCGTTTCTATACCTTGTGTATTTATAAAAATATATGCATAAGAGTCTACTCTCACATTATTTTTAAAGGGCTTATTACATGTCAGCCAATCCATCTTACTTAAATGAATTAAAACAAACAGGCAATTTTTTAACGCTTAGTCGTGACAACGAATGGCATTTAGATGCAGGTGAGTTTGTTTTAGATAATGGGACTCGTGTAAATATACACGATACCGGAGTCATTGAGTTTCAACCTGCTGTTACAACGTCAAAAGATGTAGTTTATTCAAGCGCTGTACACGGTAACGAAACTGCGCCAATTGAAATTTGTGATGCACTTATTAAACAAATTATAAAAGGCGAGCTGATACTTAAGCAGCGTGTTTTGTTTATTTACGGTAATCCACAATCAATTAATATTGGCCTGCGTTTTGTAGAAGAAAACTTAAATAGATTATTTAATGGTCACCATACAATTGAAGGTGTACCAATGAATAATGAGCGAAACCGCGCTGCAAAGCTTGAGCGATACGTAAGCGATTTTTATACACGTGGCGAGCAAGGCAGTAGCCGATGTCATTACGACTTACACACTGCAATTAGAGGCTCTAAAAACGAAAAATTTGCTGTGTATCCATTTTTACATGGTAAGCCATGGAAAAAGTCGCAGCTACAATTTTTATTGAGCTGTGGTGTAAATACCGTACTTATGATGAAATCTCCTGCAACAACATTTAGCTATTATTCGTCATTTATACACGGTGCTGATTCTTTTACGGTAGAGCTGGGTCAAGTTAAGCCATTTGGTCAAAACGATATGGCTCGCTTTGAAAAAACAAAGCAAACCTTAACTGCATTAATTAGTCAAAATGAAGTTAAATATCCTGAATTTAATGCAAATGATTTTGAATTATTTGCTGTCCATCGCACAATTAATAGAACACAGAACGATTTTAGCTTTCCTTTTTCTGACGATGCCGAGAACTTTACTGGCTTTGCGAAAGGTGAACTACTTGCAACCGACGGTGATACAGCGATTTACGCTGACGTTGAAGGAGAGGCTATTATTTTTCCAAATGCGAGCGTAGCATTAGGGCAAAGAGCACTCCTTACTGTTATTCCAATGGATATTGATAGCAATTTCGTCTAATTTAACTCATCAGACCACTAGTAACTTAAAGTTAACTATATGATTACTATTAATTAAAGTAACCGTATCGTTAACTTGCCACTTATTTAACCAGTATTTGCTTTTGTTTCGTCCCAGATCTGTTGAATAACACTTTACGTTAACGTAAAGTGTTGGCAGCTTTAATTAAAGATAGTGCAGATGTTGCAAAGTTTAACCAGCAACAATCACCCACAATAATAATTTAAAGGGGCACTGTTTTACCGACAACAAAAGAAGGTAGGTTATGAGTAATCCAAATAACGTATCGCTGAATATTAACCACGAGCTTGAATTTATTGATGGTCAAGCACTTAATATTCCAACCCTTAGTATTTTAACTGAGGACGGCGACATTCATCCTAGTGCAACCGCACCTGACATTTCAAAACATACCGCTATTAAGTTATATGAAATAATGCGTTTTATACGTTTGTTAGATGAACGTATGCAAGGCGCGCAGCGCCAAGGCCGTGTTAGTTTTTATATGCAATGCCTAGGCGAAGAAGCCGCAGTTACAGCCTCTGCTGCTGCACTTGATCAAGACGATATGATCATGGCTCAATATCGTGAACAGGCAGCCCTGCATTATCGTGGCTTTACGCTTGATCAATTTATGAACCAAATGTTTTCAAATGAATTGGATTTAGGCAAAGGCCGTCAAATGCCAATTCACTATGGTTCTAAAGCGCTAAACTACATGACGATTTCATCGCCATTGGGTACGCAAATACCACAGGCAACGGGTTATGCATATGGCCAAAAAATAAAGCACATCGACGTTAAAACAGGCGAGCTTGCCAGCACAATTGATAATGTGACTATTTGTTACTTTGGTGAAGGTGCTGCATCTGAAGGTGACTTTCATGCCGGTTTAAATATGGCCGCTGTTCACAGAGCGCCGGTTATATTTTTTGCACGTAATAACGGATATGCAATATCAACCCCTGCTGATGAGCAATTTAAAGGCGATGGTATTGCCTCGCGTGGTGTGGGTTATGGCATTAAAACAATTCGTGTTGATGGCACAGATGCACTTGCTGTTTATGCGGCAACTAAAAAAGCACGCGAAATAGCCTCAACACAAGGTGAACCTGTACTTATTGAATCGATTGCTTATCGTTTAGGAGCGCATTCTACGTCAGACGATCCAAGTGGTTATCGCTCTAAAGATGAAGAAGCTAATCATCAAACGTGCCCTATTGATAAATTTAGAAAATGGTTGGTCAAGCAAGACTGGTTAAACGAAGAAGACGATATAAAAGCAAAAGAGTCGATTCGTGAAGAAATTTTAGCCGCGCTTAAACGTGCTGAAGTTGTTGCAAAGCCCGCTTTAGAAGAACTGGTATCTGACGTTTACGATACACCAATTCCATTATTGCAACGCCAGTACGAGCAACTAAAAGAACATATAAAACAGCATCCAGATGCTTACCCAGTAACCGCAGGGAGAATTAAGTAATGGCTAAAATGAACATGCTCCACGCAATTAACTCTGCTCTGGATATTACGATGAATGAACACCCTCAAGCCTGTATTTTTGGTGAGGATGTTGGTTACTTCGGTGGTGTATTTAGAGCAACATCGGGCTTACAAGAAAAGTACGGTAAACATCGTGTTTTTAATACGCCTTTAACCGAGCAAGGTATTTTAGGCTTTGCTAATGGTTTAGCGGCATTTGGTGCACCTGCATTGGCAGAAATTCAATTTGCGGATTATATTTTCCCAGCGTTTGATCAAATAGTAAATGAAGCCGCTAAATTTCGTTATCGCAGTGGTAATGAATTTAATGTAGGTAACTTAACTATTCGTACACCTTATGGTGGCGGTATTGCCGGTGGTTTATACCATTCACAATCACCCGAAGCGTATTTTGCGCACACACCGGGTTTGAAAGTAGTTGTACCGCGTAACCCTTATCAAGCTAAAGGTTTATTACGTGCATCAATTAAAGACGATAACCCGGTCATATTTTTTGAGCCTAAGCGTTTATATCGCGCATCAATTGGCGAAGTGCCAGAAGAAGATTATAGTATTGAATTAGGCACGGCTGAAGTAGTGCAAGAGGGTGCCGATATTACGCTCTTAGCGTGGGGTGCTCAAATGGAGATTATTGAAGATGCAGCAAAGCAAGCAAGTGAGCAAGGTATAAGCTGTGAAGTTATTGACCTTCGTAGTATTTTACCATGGGATGTTGAAACGATTGCTAAATCGGTTATTAAAACCGGCCGTTTAATCGTGAGTCATGAAGCGCCTATAACCAATGGCTTTGGGGCAGAGATAGCCGCAACAATACAACAAGAGTGTTTCTTGCATTTAGAGTCGCCAATTTTACGTGTATGTGGTCTAGATACGCCATACCCGCTGGCACTTGAAAAAGAATACGTACCAGATGCACTAAAAGTGTTGGCTGCAATTAAACAATCAATGGATTTTTAGGGGTTACCATGGCTAAAGATTTTATATTACCCGATATTGGTGAAGGCATTGTTGAATGCGAAGTAGTTGAATGGCTAGTACAAGAAGGCGATACCGTATCTGAGGATCAGCCAATTTGCGATGTTATGACAGACAAAGCATTAGTACAAATTCCGGCAGTGCATGATGGCGTTATTTCAAAGCTATATTATCTAAAAGGTGAGATTGCTAAAGTACATGCCCCTTTATTCGCTATGGATGTAGCAGGTGAAAACACTAACAATGAAGTAGTACAAGAGCCAGTACAAGCTGAAAATAAAACTAATGATGCAGCTGATGTGGTTGAGGACTTTATATTACCGGATATTGGTGAAGGTATTGTTGAGTGTGAGATTGTTGATTGGTTAGTTGCTGAAGGCGACGAAATAGAAGAAGACCAAGCGGTTTGTGACGTAATGACCGACAAAGCATTAGTACAAATTCCGGCAAAATATACAGGCACAGTAAAAAAACTATATTACCAAAAAGGCGAAATAGCAAAAGTACATAGCCCGTTGTTTCAAATGACAATTGCAGGCAGTGCAGCAAAACCAAATGTTGATATAAACCAAGCGGTCGTAAAGGCTCAAACTAATGCCGTCGCTGAAAAAGTTGCCCCTGTTAAAACGCAGCAAGCTGCTAAAGTTATCAATCAAAAAGCGGTTGCATCACCTGCGGTTCGTCGTAAAGCACGTGAACTAGATGTTGATTTAACCTGTGTACCAGGTAGTGGTAAAAATGGCCGTATTTACAAGCAAGATATTGAAGAGTTTGTAAAAGGCGAAGTGCCAAATACTATTGATACTTCACCGCTTAATAGCGATGCTTCTCAAAGTGCAGTACAAAACCAAACACAGAATCAAAGCGGTGGCGTACGAGTAGAGCAAATTAAAGGCATTAAAGCGGCCATGGCCAAGCAAATGGTAGCTTCGGTTTCAACTATTCCGCACTTTACGTTTAGTGATGAAATAGACTTAACACAGCTTATAGCTTTGCGTAGCGCTTTAAAAGAGCAGTACAAAGCACAAGGCGTTAAGCTCACCATGATGCCATTTTTTGTAAAAGCACTCTCGCTAGCAATGAAAGAGTACCCTGTACTTAATTCTAAAGTGAACGATGAATGCTCAGAGCTTACCTATTATAACGATCATAATATCGGTATAGCGGTTGATTCAAAAATTGGCTTGTTAGTGCCTAATATTAAATCGTGCCAGAGTAAAAGCATTATTGATGTGGCAAATGATTTAACCCGCTTAACTCATTCAGCGCGAGAAGGCCGTGTTGCACCCGATGATTTAAAAGGTGGGACAATTAGCATCTCTAACATTGGTGCTATTGGCGGCACTATCGCGTCCCCTATAATTAATAAACCAGAAGTGGCTATTGTTGCGCTAGGTAAATTGCAGCATCTACCGCGTTTTGATGAAAGTGGGCAGGTTGTGAGTAAAGCTATCATGCAAGTGAGCTGGTCTGGCGATCATCGCGTTATTGATGGCGGCACTATTGCTCGCTTTAATAACCTATGGAAATCGTACTTAGAAAACCCATCGGCAATGATGATGGCTATGAGTTAATAGCTAAATTGTTAATATGTAATAAAAACCAGCTTTTAGCTGGTTTTTTGTTTTAATGTCAGCTGTTTTTAATTAAGATACAAATGTTACTAAAAAGTAATAAAGTTAACCCCGTTAGGGAATATAAAAAATAACACTAAGGAAATTTTATGGAACATTATATGAACGCGTTGCGAAGCTACGCAGATTTTTCAGGCCGTAATCGTCGTAAAGCATTTTGGATGTTTATGCTAATTAATTTTATTTTTTCGCTTTTGACAGGTGTTATAGATGGTATTACAGACACAATGTTCGTAAGCTCTATTTATAGCTTAGCGCTATTTATTCCTGGCTTAAGTATTGGCGCTCGTCGTCTACATGATACAGGCCGTTCAGGCTGGTGGCAGCTACTTTGGTTAGTGCCAGTAATCGGCTGGATTGTTTTAATTGTTTTCCTTGCTCAAGATTCACACGAAGGCGAAAATGATTTTGGTCCAAATCCAAAAGAATTAGCAGTAGAACCCACTACTGTATAAGTAAGAATAACTTAACATGTTGAAAGCTCAGCAATTGCTGAGCTTTTTTGTGTTTTTTTAAATCTCATTTTTTAAATCTCATTTTTTAAATTTCAGCAAAAAAATACAACCCATAACTAATTATTAATGCGGGAATAGACGTATAAAGTGTAGCTATAACTGCAGCTTTGGGCGCCATTGCTATTGCTGGAAATAACGCATCACCATCGTTAGAAATTGCGTTTCCTGCTAAAGCACTAAAGGGAATAATGCCTTGAATATAAAGCGTTGTAACAATTATTTGCGGGCCACAGCCGGGTAAAAATCCAATAAGCACTGCAATTAATGGGGCCAAATAGGCGTAATGTACAAACCACGTTTTTAAATCAAGTCCTGCAATGTTAACCAAAATCTCAAATAGCATAAAAGAGGCTACAACCCATGCCGTTACAAAATGGGTATCTTGTAATACTTTTATTATTTTAGAAGGGGGGTTACATGCATCGTCTTCTGACGTTACTTCTTGATAGCTTTCACCTCTTGACGAAAGCGCCCAAATACTAACAATAAATAAAGCCATTACCGCACCAAATAGCGTAATTACAGTGCTTGTGCTTGAACCAAACTGTGAAAAATCAACATTAAACGCAATCAAAAAGGCAATTATAAGGCTTGGGATAATTGCTACCATCCAAACCGGTTTACTGATTTTAATAATGTTAGTTGAGAGTATTTTAATTTGGTGCTTTTGTTCTTGCGCTGTTGGGCGTAAAAAGTCTTTTTTGTGTATTGTATTAACCAGTAAACCACTGAATGTACCCACAACTAACCCTATCCCCATAATTAACAAGCCTTCAGTAGGGCGGGTAGCAAGTAATAAAAACGCTGCATCGCCCATTGTAGCTGTTAGCACAGCAACAATAGCACCAAAGCTTGCTTGACCTTTTGTAAATTGAGTAACCACAATAATAGCCCCACCACAGCCAGGTAATGCACCTAAAACCGCTGCAAAGCTAATTTCTAAAATAGGGGACTTGGCACTTAAATAACTAAGCTCTAATTGAGGTAAGTGTTCTATAGCGTAGTAATAAATTAAAAGGGTAGCAGCAACAAACACACTCACTTGAAAAAATGCATCACTGAGTGCGGTCATTGTAATTTCGCGTAATTCCGGTATTGCAAGGCAAGTTAAAATAAATAAAGGCAGCAGTAAGCGTTTATTTTGGCTCAAAAATCGTTTTGAGGCAGGAGTAATAAAACCAATGTGAGGAAGTGAAATCATACAATGCGACCTAATAAATTAACTAGGTCACACTGTATATTTTAATTAAATGATAATCAATATCATTAGCATCTATTTAAATCGATTACTCTGTTTGAGTTTTTCGATAGCTAAATCTAAGTTAGTTTAAACTTAAATTTTAGGCTGTGATTAAATAGAACTACTTACGCTGAAATTCAGAGTTTGTATTCCACGTTGGCCACTGTTCTGTTTCAGAAATATCAAAACCTACCTTATAAAATAATTGTAAGTCTTGAACAGCACCCGATAAATCCCATTCATCACGGTAACGGTCACATGGTTGATGGTAACAACCGCGAAGTACTAAGCTCATACGTTTACGGTAATTAGCCGTTTCTTCATCAGCAGCCACAGTACCACCGCCTGCGTACATAGCCGGAATGCCCATGTTTGCAAATGCAAAGTGATCAGAGCGGTAATAGCCACCAGATGACGGTTTAGGATCGCCTGATATTGTTCTGCCTTGCTCTTTTGCTGCATTAGTTAAAAACTCATCCATTTGTGATTTACCAATACCAACCACATTCATGTCTTTTACTTTGCCTAATAAATTTAAGCTATCCATGTTTATGTTAGCGACTGTTTTATTAGCTGCAATCACTGGATTTGCCGCATAGTATTTAGACCCTAATAAGCCTTGCTCTTCAGCAGTTACCGCTAAAAATGTCATTGAACGGCTAGGGTGCTTAGGTAATTTTGTAAAGGCTTCGGCCACTTCAATTAGCCCAGCAGTACCCGTTGCATTGTCGTGAGCACCGTTATAAATTTGATCGCCTTTACGTGTTTTGTCTGTACCTAAGTGATCCCAATGAGCCGAGTAAATAACATGCTCATCTGGTTTTTCACTACCAGGTAAAGTGGCGATAAAGTTATACGACACCGATTTTTTAATCGTGTTTTTAATAGTAACAGAAGCAGTTAAATCGCCCATATCAACATGGTAAGCACCTTTGGCAGCATTCGTTTTAACGGTATCAAAATCTAAACCTGCTTTAGTAAAGAGTTCTTTTGCTACGTCAGTTGTAACCCAGCCTTCAACAGCTACACGGTCCATGTTGTTGTTTTCTTTTTGAAAACCAAACTGCTCACCGCTCCATGAGTTTTCAACTACTGACCACGGGTAAGATGCAGGTGCTGTTTCATGAATGATAATTGCACCTGCAGCACCACGGCGACTCGCTTCTTCGTATTTGTATGTCCAACGCCCATAATAGGTCATTGCGTCGCCAGTAAATAAAGCAGGGTCTTTTGTTGCAAAACCCGGATCGTTAACCAGCATTACAACCGTTTTGCCCTTAACGTCTAAACCTTCGTAATCATTCCAATTGTATTCAGGTGCGTTAACGCCGTAGCCCACAAATACAAGTTCAGAATTTTCTATGCCTTCTTGTGCGCTTATGCGGCTGCTACCCATAACCATGTCTTTTTTGTATTGGTAGTCTTTACCGCCAATACTAAGCACCATGTTCGAATCAGCTTCTAAAGAAACTAATGGCACTTCTTGTAAGTAACTGTCGCCATTACCTGGTTTTAAACCTAAAGCTTTAAACTGCGCAGTTAAATAATCAAGCGTTAGCTTTTCGCCTGGTGATGAAGGAGCACGACCACCAAATTCGTCCGATGCGAGTACTTTTACATGTTTAGCCAATTCATCAGCTTGAATACTGTTATAACCATTTGTTACATCAGTAGGTGTAATACTTGTTGTTGCGCAACCTGCTAAAACAGCAGTGGCAAGGAGTGTGAGAGAGAAATAATGTTTCATGTCAGCTCTTTTTTTGTTTTAAGTTGTGATTAGTATATTAACTTCTATTAAGTAGAACCAGTTTTTGCGGTAAACTTCTCGTAAATTATAGGCATAAATAGTTAAAGGTTTAAATGAAGCGTTTTACTCCCTCCGAGCAGTGGCAAATCAGTAGTTTAGAAACAGGTGCATTTGCGCATTTACGTGAGCTGTTTAAAGTTAACGAACTAACAGATTGGCCGGTGCCGCAGTGGTTTTCTCCATTTTTAAACGCTATTAATGCGAATAATATACCTATTACTTTTAAAGATGATGCAAAAGTAGATTTTGGCGATCGTTATTACGAACAAGTTATTTTTGAAACGGGTGTTGTACCTACACGCAGTGAGAATTGGCATGACTTGTTTGGTGGCTTTATTTGGTGTTTATTTCCTAAAACCAAAGCGCTTATTAACCAGCGTCATGTGCAAGATATAGCTGAACATGGTTTGCAAAAGCGTACCAAACATCGTAATGCACTAACGCTCTTTGATGAATGTGGTGTTGTACTTGCAATAAGCGATACTAAATGGCAAGAGTTGCTTCGCGATCATCAATGGAAAACAGCATTTGTTGAACACAAACATGAGTGGGGTAAAACAATAAAACCTTTTATGTTTGGTCATGCAAATTACGAAATGCTTACTAAACCTTATATAGGCTTAACAGGTAAAGCGTTATTTGTTTGTGTACCTAATGAAATATTTTGTAAAGATTTAGTAACTCAATACCAGTACCTTGACCAAGCCCTTTATGAGATGATTAATACAGATAACTGCTTAGCTGATAACAAACAGCTTTCACCACTGCCTTTATTAGGTGTGCCTGGCTGGCATGACGAAAACAAAGACGACTCTTTTTACAACAATACAGATTATTTTAGAGCGAAACGAAGGATACGAACATGATAGAAGTTGCTGGGCTTAAAAAGAAATTTAAGCTAACTAAAGATCACAAAAAAAATAAAATAGACGACATCGACCCTCGTGAAGATAAAGACTATTTTCATTCAGTACGAGATGTGAGTTTTAGCTGCGCAAAGGGTGAAGTACTTGGATTGCTAGGCCCAAATGGTGCGGGTAAAACAACTACACTTAGAATGATTTCAACCGCGTTAAAGCCCGATGAAGGTTCAATAACAATTGCAGGAAACGACATTGTAAAAAAACCGCTACTGGGACGTAAGTCTATCGGTTTTTTATCAGGCTCTACCGGTTTGTATGGCCGTTTAACTGTAAAAGAAAACATAGAGTATTTTGCAAAGCTCCACGGTATGAGCAAAAGCGATATTGCATCGCGTTGTGATGAGCTATTTACATTGCTTGATATGCATAAGTTTGTAGATAAACGCGCAGAAAACCTATCAACAGGTATGAAGCAAAAAGCAAATATAGCGCGTGCTGTTGTGCATCGCCCAGCAGTTGTTGTGCTTGATGAGCCAACAACGGGTCTCGATATAATGACCACGCAAACCGTTATTCAATTTATTAAAGGCTTAAAGGCGCAAGGTACTCCTGTTATTTTTTCGACCCATCATTTAGATGAAGTTGCACTTTTATGTGACCGAGTCGCTGTAATTAACGAAGGTATTAGCTGCTTTGACGGAACAGTAGATGAATTTAAACAAGCAGGTAATAGTGATGAGCTTAATCAAGCGTTTATGAACATATTAACGGAGAAACATGATGTTTGAGGTATTTAAAAAGGAATTAAGAGAGTTATTACGCGACAAAAAAACGCTATTATTTGTTGTTGCGCTTCCTGTCGCTATATTTCCGTTATTGTTTGCCGTAATGGCATTTATAAGCTCACAAGCAGCAATGGACGCAGAACAAAAAGTAAATAGGTATGCCATTATTAATGGTGAATATGCACAAGAATTTACTGATAAAGTGTTTTATCACAAAAGTTTTGAGCTTTATAAAGGGGCTAAAACCTTTAATAACATTGAAGAGCTTAAAGCTGGTGTTATAGCTGGCGATATTGATATGGGTATTTATTTACCAAGCCATGCTGAGCAAACACTAGATAATGGTGAACAAAGTCAGTGGCAGGTTGTTTTTAACGATTCAAAATCTATTAACTTTTTATTCGAACGCGTCAAAGAGCTAGCAAAAGAATACAGTGACGTACTGCAAACTCAAAAGCTAATCAGTTTTGGTATTGAAGAGTCTGTTCAAAAATCTATTCTTAACCCAATTGAAGTAATTAAGGTGGATACAGCCGATAAACGTGAAAACCTTGGCGAAAAAATTGGCGGTTTTTTACCTTACTTACTTATACCATTAGTACTAATGGGGGCTACTTATCCCGCTATTGATTTAGGCGCTGGCGAAAAAGAACGTGGCACGCTTGAAACACTCCTACTTACACCTATTACGCGTACAGAGCTGGTGCTTGGTAAATTTATAACTTTGTTAACTACATCCATTGCCTCCACAACCATAACGGTCTTAAGTATGGGTTGCTGGATAGCACTGGCGTTAGCATTTGCCGATCTAGATTTTATTAAAGCGGCATTTAGTACATTAGCGGTAACCGATTTACTGATGATATTTGTATTGCTACTGCCTGTGGCTGCTATATTTTCGGCTTTGGCACTGGCTATATCTATTTATGCACGTACGTTTAAAGAAGCACAAAACTATATGGCCCCCTTAAGTATGGGCGTGTTTTTCCCTATTATTATTTCAATAATGCCAAATATGGAGCTTACTGCTAAAACAGCATTCATTCCTGTTACAAACGTGGCTTTAGCAATTAAAGAAATAGTAAAAGGGACTGTTGATTACACATTTGTAGGCTTAATATTTTTAGCAACTGCAATCATTGCAGCCGGACTACTGGCATTTTGCGTTAAATGGTTTAACAGAGAAGATGTGCTGTTTAGATAATAATATAGATTTAGCACTCTAAAAATATATAAAAGGTAGCATNAGGGCTGAGGCATATCGCCTTTAATCAATTAAAGGCAGAAACCAGTTTTAGTAAAGGTATGCCAGCAAAGCAGAAGAAAGCGATGCGCAGTATAGCTTATCTTGAAAAGGTATTGAATTTATAGTGTTTTTTTCATGCTCTTGCCCTGGGCCATATCCCTGTAACTGTCGCCGCCATCGTCATTATCNGTATTGAGTAAGTGCTGCCAGTGTATTGGAATGTTCCCTGGACTCATTATAGATACTGACGAGAAATACTGAATGACAGCCATCGAACTGCTAGAGAAACTAAGCTGGTTAGGCCATATCCCTGTAACTGTCGCCGCCATCGTCATTATCCTTCGTATTAAATTATAGGCGAGTAACACGCCCCATAGCTCCTGACGCACCATATCTGGACGCTTGCTTCTTAAATGGTATGCGCTATCAAGCATGGTTTGTTTGATTTCTCTAAACCCAAGCTCTATCTCCCAACGATGACAATATAATTCAACAATTTCATTACCTGGATAACGCAATCTATCCGTCATCGAGGTTAATATACGGTAGCTTTTGCCCTTTATTGTTTTACTGATTAATCTCG